>JABWBL010000191.1 GCA_013360535.1 Planctomycetaceae bacterium | reverse complement strand
GTGGCCGCGTCGATGCCGGCGAGCACGCGCTCGAGCCCGCTGCGCCGCGTCAGCGCCTCGAACGTGTCCGCGCGCAGCGTGTCGAGGCTCACCGTGATGCGCTTGAGGCCCGCAGCGGAGAGCGCGTCGGCCTGTTCCGCCAGCAGGAGGCCGTTGGTCGTCAGCGCGAGATCGTCGAGAGCCTCGATCGCCGCCAGCTGGCGCACGAGCTCGTGCAGCTCGTGGCGCAGCAACGGCTCACCGCCCGTCAGCCGCACCTTGCGCACGCCGAGGCTCGCGAACACTCGCACGAGCGCCGCGATCTCCTCGAAGCGCAGCAGGCGTTCCTTCGGCAGCCAGCGGTACTCCTCCTCCGGCATGCAGTACGCACAACGCAGGTTGCAGCGGTCGGTGACCGAGATGCGCAAGTTGCCGAGCGGTCGGCCGAGCGTGTCGAGCGGGGCGGTCACGGTGCGCCAGTATGGGCCGAGCGCGCGAGCCTGCGCAAATCACGCTCGCTCGCGTTTTCCCGGTGAGAGCGTGCGCCATCGCACGCGAGCCGGTGGAAGGGCCGCGAGGCGTGGCTCGCGCGCAGTACACTCCGCGCCGGTCCCTTCGGAGCAACGTTTCGATGCAATCCCCCCGCAGCGCTCTCGTCCTGTTCGCCCTCACGACCCTCGGCGCGCCCGCCTTCGCGCAGCTGAGCCTGCCCGCGATCTTCTCGGACGGCATGGTGCTGCAGCGTGGCGACGGCACGACGGTCTGGGGGCGCGCTCGCCCCGGTTCGACGATCACGGTCGAAGGCTCGTGGTCGCAGGCGCCGGCGAGCGCGACCGCCGATGCCGCGGGGGACTGGCGCGTGCGCATCGCCGCCCCGCAGGCCGGGGGTCCTCACACGCTCGCGGTGCACGGCGACGGCGAGCGCACGTTCCGCGACGTGTGGATCGGCGAGGTCTGGTTCTGCTCGGGCCAGTCGAACATGGAGTTCGCGGTGAACGCCTTCAGGCGCGAGGTGGGCGGTTTCCCCGGCGCCGAAGCGGAAATCGCGGCCGCGGACCTTCCGCTGGTGCGCGTGTTCGACGTGCCCAACCGCGTGTCGAACCACCGCCGCCGCGACGTGCAGGGCAAGTGGGTCATCTCGAGCCCGAAGACCGCCGGCGACTTCAGCGCGACGGCCTTCTACTTCGCGCGCAAGCTGCAGGCCGAGCTCGGCGTGCCCGTCGGCGTCGTCACTTCCGACTGGGGCGGCACGCCGGCCGAGGCGTGGACGAGCGCCGAAGGGCTCGCGAAGTTCCCCGAGTTCGCGGGCTCGCTCTCCGATCTCGCGGCTTCGGTCGATCCCAACTTGCGCTGGGAGCGCGAGCGCGCGAGCGGCACCAACTGGTGGACCGAAGCCGATCGCCGCGGGCCGCGCCGCGTCGCGGACGGCTGGACGAACACGGGCTTCGATGCGAGCGCCTGGGGTGAGGTCGAGCTGCCGTCGGCGATGTCGGGCGAGCTCGGCAACTTCGACGGATTCGCGTATTTCCGCACGGAAATCGAACTTCCGGCCGCGTGGGAGGGTTTCGGAGCGACGCTCGAGCTCGGTCCGATCGACGACCGCGACGATGCGTGGTTCGACGGCCAGCACGTCGGTGCCGAGCACGAGGACGGCCGCTGGAACTCGCCGCGCCGTTACAAGCTCGCGCCGGAACTGGTGAAGGCCGGCAGGCGCGCGATCGCCGTGCGTGTGCTCGACACGGGTGGCATCGGCGGCATCAACGGCAAGCCGGAGCAGCTGCGTCTGGTCAGCGACAAGCCCGAGCTCGGCTCGCTCGCGCTCGCTGGGATCTGGCGCGTCCACATGGGCCCGCGCACCAGCGAGATGGCACCGCTCGGACAAGGCGGCGCGCCGAAGTTCGGCGCTGGCACGCCGAGTGCGCTCTTCAACGGCATGGTGGCGCCGCTGCTGCCGCTGACGTTCCGCGGCGCGCTCTGGTACCAAGGCGAGGCCAACGTCGGTCGCACGGAGCAATACGAGCGCCTGTTCCCCGCGCTGATCGGCGACTGGCGCAAGCAGTTCACCAACGGCGAGTTCCCGTTCCTGTTCGTTCAGATTGCCCCGTTTTCCTACGGAAATCCGAGCGCGACCGCGTCGGCGGAGCTGCGTGACGCGCAACGCAAGTCGCTCTCGGTCCCGAACACCGGCATGGTGAGCTTGATGGACCTCGGCGACGCCAACGACATCCATCCCTACGGCAAGCAGGAAGTTGGCCGCCGCCTCGCGCTGCTCGCGCTCGAGAAGTCCTACGCGCGCAAGGTCGACTCGAGCTCGGGGCCGCTGTACCGCTCGATGAAGGTCGACGGCCGCAACGCCGTGCTGTCCTTCGATCACGCCGCCGGCGGGCTCGTGCTCAAGTCCACGACACCCTCGGGCTGGCTGATCGCAGGCGAAAACCGCGAGTTTTTCGAGGCCACACCGCGCGTCGAAGGCGACACGCTCGTGCTCTCGCACAGCCAAGTGCCCGTGCCGGTCGCCGTGCGCTACGCGTGGAGCAACGTCGGTGTCGCGGACCTCGCGAACGGCGCGGGTCTACCCGCTTCGAGCTTCCGCACGGACGACTGGAAGGGCGCGATGCTGCTCGGCGACGCCGGACACACGCCGTACTTCGTCGCCGAGGGCGGCATGCGCTCGCTCTTCAACAATCGGGATCTCTCCGGCTGGATCAACGTCAACTGCTCGCCGTCGACGTGGACCGTGAAGGACGGCCGGATCGAGTGCTCCGGTTTCCCGACGGGCGTGCTGCGCACGGACAGGCAGTACGAGAACTTCGTGTTCGAGATGGAGTGGCGGCATCTGGTCGAGCAGGGCAACGCCGGGCTCTTCATCTGGAGCGATCCGGTCACTGCGCGCGGCCAGCCGTTCACGCGCTCCGTCGAGGTGCAGGTGATGACCGGCATGGAAGGCCAGGGTTACACGAGCCAGGGCGACATGTTCCCGATCCACGGCGCGACGATGAAACCCGTCAACGGCCGCGGCGGTAGCCGCGCGTTCCCGACCGAAGCGCGCGCGAAGCCGGGTGGCCAGTGGAACCACTACCGCGTCACGTGCATCGACGGAAAGATCGAGCTCGCAGTGAACGGCAAGGTCGTCACGACTGGCACCGACTGCATGCCGCGGCGCGGCTACCTCTGCCTCGAGTCCGAAGGCGCTCCCGCGCAGTTCCGCAACTTGCGCATCAAGGAGCTTCCGGCTGCAAAACCCGACATTTCCGGCACTCCGGGGATGGTGTGCGACCTCGATCAGGGCTTCCAGTCGCTCTACAACGGCCGCGACTTCACGGGCTGGAAGTTCGGGCCGGAGCACGAGGGGCACTGGAAGGCCGACGACTGGACGATGTCCTTCGACGGCGTCGGCACGCACCTGTGGAGCGCCGAGGAGTTCGGCGACTTCGAGCTTCTCTGCGACTGGCGCTGGAGCGGCCCCGCGCACGACGCGGACCTGCCCGTGATCCTGCCGAGCGGCGAGTACGTGATCGAGAACGGCCAGCAGAAGAAGCAGCGCGTGCAGGAGTGCGGGGACAGCGGCATCTACCTGCGCGGCAACGACAAGAGCCAGGTCAACATCTGGTGCTGGCCGATCGGCTCGGGCGAGGTGTACGGCTATCGCACCGATGGCTCGATGAGTGCGGCCGTGCGCGCTGGCGTCACGCCGCGTGTCAACGCGGACGCGCCGCTGGGCGAGTGGAACCGCTTCCACATCACCATGAAGGGCTCGCGGCTGACGGTCGTGCTCAACGGCGAGACCGTGATCGAGAACGCGGAGCTGCCCGGAGTCCCGGCGCGTGGCGCGCTCGCGCTGCAGCAGCACGGCTCGCCGATCCAGTTCGCGAACCTCTACATCAAGAAGCTCGACTGAACGTCCGAAGACGATGCGACGGGAGCGAGGCCGCGCGTGCGGCCTCGCTTCACTTGCGGCGCGCCGCGTCGACCAACTGGCGGAAAAGTGCCTGCGAATCAGCGGTTTCCGGGCTGCGCTCGGGATGCCACTGCACGCCGTACAGCCAGCGACCGTCGACCGACTCGATCGCCTCGACCACGCCGTCGGCGGCGCGACCGACCTGCCGGAAACCCGGCGGCACGCGGCGCACGCCTTGGTGGTGGTGCGAGACGACGTGGGGGAGGTTCACCCCGAGCATGTTGGCGAGGCGCGAGCCGGGCATCAGCTCCACCGCATGCGGCGCACGATGGTCGAGCAGGCCTTCGATCCTTGCGTCGGGCAGGTGCTGGAACAGCTCGCCACCTTGCGCGTAGCACAACATCTGCATGCCGAGGCAGATGCCGAGCACCGGCAGGTTGCGCTGCACCGCGGCGTTCGTGAGCGCGACTTCCGCGCGCTGGCGGCGCGGATCCATCACTTCGGCCGTCGGATGCAGCTCGAGCCCTCGTTCGCGCGGATCGACGTCGTCGCCACCCGACAGGATGAACCCGTCGACACGCTCGAGCGCGACCCCGAGCTCCGCCTCGTCGAGACACGGCAGCACGAGCGGCACTCCACCCGCGCGCCGCACCGCCTCGACGTACGCGAGCTTGATGCGCACGACCTCGACCGGCGTCGCCTTGAGGTCGCCACCGATCGCGATGACGGGCGCGCTCACTCGGCCGGCGGTGCGGTCAGCACCTTGTAGAAGCACCAGCCGACGAGGCCGACCACGGCGCTGACAGAGATGAGCATGAAGGCCCAGGCGAGGGGTGTCATGGTGGGCTCCTCAGGCGAGGTTGGGCTTGGTTTCGTCGTCGGGCGGGAACTGGCCATCGATGTCGCGGCCCTGCGCCTTCCAGCGCTTCGCCCCGACTGCAGTGGTCGCCATCAAGAGGCCGATCGTGCCGAGGATCAGCGCCCAGCTGTAGCGCGTGGCCGGCTGCGCATCGAGCTTGCCCGCGACGTCGGTGGCGACGAACGTGTCGAGCTCCGCTCCACTGAGGTTCTTCGCCGCTCCGGCTTCGAGCGCCGCCGCGCGGAACTGCTCCTCGCTCCACGTCAGGTTGGCCCAGTAGCCGGGCATGTTGCTCCAGCAGAACATCGTGAAGATCACGAGCAGGTACGCGGGCGACACCCACTTCATCATGAAGGCGATGAAGCCCGGGATGCGGATCTGTGCGCCCTCGTGGGCTTCCTTGATCCCCTTGTCGAGCCCCGTGATCCACGCGAAGCACACGATCTGCGTGCCGGCGACGACGAAGATCATCACGGTGCCGACCCAGAAGTCGATCGTGTCGAGCGCGACGAGGCCCTTGGAGAACCACAGCACGAACACGTTTCCCGCGAGCGCCACACCAGCCACGATCGCCGTGCCGACGGCGCGCGAGACGCCGAGCGCCTCTTCGACGAAGGCCTTGGTCGGCTGCAGCATCGAGAGCGAGCTCGTGATCGCCGCGAGGAACAGCATGAAGAACCAGATCGCGCCGAAGATGTTGCCCGCGGGCATGCGCGCGAACACGACCGGCAGCGCGAAGAAGCCCGTGCTGAAGGTTCCGCCCGTGTTTTCCTGCGTGGCGGCGAGGCCGAGGAACACGACCGAGGCGGTCAGCGTGATCATGCCACCGAGCGCGACCTCGAAGAACTCGTTCGTCGCCGACGACGTGAGGCCCGAGAGCACCACGTCATCCTTGCGGCGCATGTACGAGGCGTAGTTGATGATGACGCCGAAGCCGACCGACAGGCTGAAGAAGATCTGGCCCGCGGCCGCGAGCCACGTCTTGGGATCGCTCAGCTTCGTGAAGTCGGGATTCCACATGAAATTCAGGCCCGCCAGCACGCTCTGGTCGGGGTGCGCGGGATCGGTCGGCAGCGTCAGCACGCGCACGAGCACGATCAGCGCGCAGATCGCCATCGCCGGCATCGCGTAGCTGCAGAACTTCTCGATGCCCTTCGACAGGCCGCGGAACACGAAGAAGATGTTGATCACGCTCGTGATCAGGAAGAACCACACGCTCTGGTGGATCTTGCCGTCCGCGAGGAAGCCGTCCTGCGACGAGAACGTCACGTCAGCGAAGAATTCCTTCGACGTCGCGACCTGCGACGCGACCGCACCCGCGGGCTCGACCCCGATGCCACCCGTGAGGTAATTCCACGCGTAGCACAGGCACCAGCTCTCGATGATCACGTAGTAGAAGTAGACCGCGATCGGGATGAGCACCCCGAAGGCGCCCATGTAGCGCGCGAACGGGCCCTTGCCCCACAGGCCCATGATCGCCGGCGCCGAGTGGAAGCCCTTGCGACCGCCGTAGCGTCCCATCGTCCACTCGGCCCATCCGATCGGGATGCCGAGCACGAGGAAGGCGATGAAGTACGGGATCATGAAGGCCCCGCCGCCGTTCTGCGCGGCGTTGCCCGGGAAGCGCAGGAAGTTGCCGAGGCCGACGGCGGATCCGGCGACCGCCAGGATCACGCCGAGGCGGCTGCCCCATTGCTGCTTTTGTTCCGACATCGATGGCTCTTCGGGGATGCGGGTGGGACCGCGAGGGGGTGGCGCGCGGCGGAGGGAGAGCGGGGGGCCGCGCGGGGGAAGGGGAGCCTAGTGGCACCGGCTCGGGGTGGCAATCGCCGAGCGCACCTTGGCGCGAGACAAGCTCGTCAGGATCCGGTACGAGCCGCCGCCGCCCGCCGCAGCCGGTCGTTGATGGCGCGGCCGAGGCTCGTTTCGGGCGC
>JABWBL010000190.1 GCA_013360535.1 Planctomycetaceae bacterium | reverse complement strand
GGCTGGCGCTGCCCGCGAACCTGCCCACGGACGAGGTGCTGCGCCCGATGGTGACGAGCTTCCCCGTCGCCGTGTACGGCAGCGAGGCGAAGGCGCGCTCGGCGGCCTCGGACTGGAGCCCGGAGTCGAACGCGCTGCTCGGGCTCGCGATGACTTTCCTCGGCTCCGCGCCGAGCGAACAACCCGCCGAGGCAAAGGCCGTCACCGTGCCCTGCGATCCCGACGGGCGCGGCGGCTGGGTCGCGCGCATCGCCAAGGACTCGCCGATGGCCGTGGTGCACCTCGAGGCGCGCTACTGCTACCTCGCCGAGCCGCTGCGGCTCGACAAGCTCGACACGCAGACCGAGGCCTTCCTCGAGCCCAAGCTCGGCGCCTTGCTGGCGGGCGCGGTCGTGCTCCCCGCCAACCTTCCCGCCGACTTCGATGCGGCCGAGCTCGACAAGGTGCGCGTGCAGCTCACCGGCTGGTCGATGAGCGGCCAGAGCCACTCGACCAGCGCCGGGCTCACCCCCGAGCGCACGTTCGAGATCGGCGGCCTGCGCGCGGGCATGAACTACTTCATCGGCCTCGACGCGCCGTCCTTCGTGCCGCTCAGCGACATGGACGTGAAGGGACGCGAGGGCCAGCGCATCGACAAGCTGCTCGAGCTGCGCCTGGGCGCACGCGTGCGCGGCGTCGTCACGCTGCCCGACGGCTCGCCGGCGGTCGGCGCCGAAGTCTCGGCCGAGATCGAGGCCGGGCGCAACCCGATGAACTGGATGCGCAACGGCATGGGCCGCGACACCAAGACCGACGAGCAGGGCCGCTTCGACCTCAAGGGCGTCGGCGCCGGGAAGGGCGCGCTCGTTGCGACGCTCGAGGGCTACGTCGAGGCGCGCAGGGACGAGCTCGAGCTCGCCGAGGGGCAGCTCGTCGAGAACCTCGGGCTCGCGCTTGGCACCGGCTACACCGTGCGGGGCATCGTGCTGTGGCCCGACCGCAAGCCTGCGGCCGAGGTCGAGGTCACCGTGCGGCCGATCGAAGCCGAGGCGGGCGACGATGCGACGCCGAACGCGCGCAACATGCGCCGCATGATGCGCAACTTCGGCGGCGGCGAGCGCGAGTCGATCACGACCAACGAGCTCGGCGAGTTCTCGGTCTCCGGCATCGAGACGAGCCAGGTCGCGGTGTCGGCGAGCATCGAGCGCGAGATCGAGGGCTTCGACGCGACGTACACGGCCGGAGTACCGGCGAGCCCGTCCTCGACCGCCTTCGAGCTCGTGCTGGTCGAACCGCTGCCGGTGCGTGGGGTCGTGCTCGACACCGCGGGCAAGCCGCTCGAGGACTTCTCGGTCTCGGCGGAGCGGCGCGGCGAGGGCGAAGGCGAAGGCCGCGGCCGCATGGGCAACTTCTCGTTCAACTTCGGCGGCGGCGGCGAGAACCGGCGCTTCCGCAACCGCGAGGACGGCAGCTTCGTCGTCTACCTCCAGCCGGGCAGTTACGACCTCAAGGCCGAGGCCAGGGAGTACACCGAGAGCGCGGCCCAGCAGGTGCAGGTTCCGGGCGCGCCGGCGCTCGAGTTCCGGCTCGCGCGCGCGGGCGAGATCAGCGGTGTCGTGCTCGACCCCACCGGCAAGCCGGTGGCCGAGGCCGAGGTCGAGTACTCGCGCGAGAGCCGGCGCGGCGGCTTCTTCGGGTTCGGCGGCGGCAGCGACACCAAGACCGACGCCGAAGGCCGCTTCACGCTCAAGGGCCTGCCCGTCGGCAACGGCAAGCTCACCGCGGACGCCGAGGGCTGGGCGCCGAGCGCCGACGTCGACGTCACGCTCGATGCCGGCCGCGACCTGGTCGACGTGCGCATCCAGCTGCGTGTCGGCGGCCGCCTCGAGGGCGTGATCTACGACTCGACCGGCCAGCCCGATGTCGGGCGCGAGATCATGGTCGGCAACTTCATGGGCGGCGGCGGCGGCGGAATGGGCGGCAACACGCAGTCCGACGCGGCCGGGCGCTTCGTGATCGAGCACATCGCGCCGGGCAAGTACAACGTGATGGCGATGCCCGACATGGGCAAGCTCGCGCAAGCCGCGGGCGAGGACGAGGAGCCGGACATGGCGGCCGTCTTCTCGCAGCTCAAGATGACGCCGGTCGAGCTGTTCGACGGCCAGACGACGCAGGTCGTGCTCGGTGCGCCGCCCGCGAGCCCGGTGCGCGTGTCCGGCCGCATCACGCAGGGCGAGCAGGCGCTCAAGAGCGGCCTCGTGATGGCGCTCGCCGACGGCAAGTCGATGCTCTCGTCGATGAAGGCCGGCAAGGTGCAGCCCGACGGCACGTACTCGATCACGCTCGACGCGCCCGGCGACTACACGTTCATCGTCGGCGAGCGCATGGGCGACCAGGACGGCGTCGAGTTCCAGGAGACGATCCCGCAGGTGCCCGAGCTCGTGCTCGACCTCGAGCTGCCCTCGGGCACGCTGCGCGGCCGTGTGCTCGCCGCCGACGGCGGTCCGGCGGCCGGAGTCTCGCTGACGCTCGAGCGCGAGGGCCGCGCCTCGATCTTCTCGTTCGACATGGGCCGCAACCAGGAGACGCGTGAGGACGGCACGTTCGAGCTCGCGAACCTGCGGCCGGGCACCTACACGCTGCGCGTCGGAAACGGCGGTTTTGCCGGGCTTTTCGGGCAGGCTGCGCGCCATGGCACCGCGCTCGTGAGCGGCATCCAGCTCGAGAAGAACCAGGTGCGCGAGGGCATCGTCGTGCAGCTCGACGCGCCCTGCACGATCGAAGGCACGGTTCGTGGCAACGACGGCAAGCCCGCCGGTGGCGCCTCGATCTTCGTGCGCGACGCCCAGGGCCGCACGATCAACCCGATGTCGTCGTGCACGACCGACGCCGACGGCAAGTTCCGCTTCGACGGCGCCGCGCCGGGCAACTACACGCTGATCGCGCGCCGCGAGGAGCTCTCGTCGCGCGACAGCGCGCCCGTGGCCGCCCGCGCGGGCCAGCCGGCGACGGTCGAGCTCGTGCTCGAGACCGGCACGATGCTCAAGGTCTCCGTCGAGGACAAGGAAGGCAAGACCGTGCGCGCGAGCGTGAGCGTCGTCGACTCCGCGGGCCGCGAATACGCGAACCTGATGAGCACCGAGGCCTTCGGCCAGATGTTCGCCGACGGCTTCTCGTCGACCGAGCGCCGCATCGGGCCGCTGCCGCCGGGCAAGTACCGCGTCACCGCGACCGACGATCAGGGCAAGAGCGAATCCAAGCCGCTCAACCTCTCCGGACAGGCGGAGCGCGACATGCGCATCAAGCTCGACTGAGATCTCGGGAGGAACCCTCGCTCTCAGGATGCTGGTTGCGCCGTCGCCTCGCGGCGTCGGACGACGAGACCGTGAGAGACTTCACGGTCTCTGGGATCTCGGGAGGAACCCTCGCTCTCAGGATGCTGGTTGCGCCGTCGCCTCGCGGCGTCGGACGGCGGAACCCCTGGCGGTTCGCTCAGCCGAGATTTTTCTCGGTCCACGCGAGCATCGCGGCGAAGTCCTCCGCGAGCGGCGCCGTGAACTTGACGCGCTCGCCGCTCGTCGGGTGGACGAACGAGAGCTCGGCCGCGTGCAGGCACTGGCGCGTGGGAACCGGCGTGTCGGCGGGCAGCTTCATCGGCGGGCCGCCGCGGCGCTTGTAGAGCTTGTCGCCGACGAGCGGCATGCCGGCGTGCGTCAGGTGGACGCGGATCTGGTGCGTGCGGCCGGTCTTGGGCTGCGCGGCGATCAGCGAAATGCCGCGAAAACGACGCTCGACCGTGTAGTAGGTCTGCGCCTCGCGCCCCTGACCCGGCTTGACGACCACCATGCGGCTCGAGTCGCCGCTGTCGCGCTCCAGCGGCGCGTCGATCCAGCCCGTGTCGAAGCGTGGCACGCCGAACACGAGCGCGCGATAGGTCTTCTCGACGCGGCGCTCGCGGAACTGCTCGAGCAGGCTCTCGAACGCCGCCTGCGTGCGCGCGAGCACCATCACCCCGCTCGTGCCGACGTCGAGCCGGTGCACGATGCCGGGCCGGTCCTCGCCCTGCAGCGTCGGCAAGGGGCCAAAGCGCTGGACCGCCAGGTCCGACACGGTGCCGCCGCTGCGCACGTCGGTCGGGTGCGCGAGCATCCCGGCCGGCTTGTCGATCACGATCAGCGCCTCGTCCTCGTGCAACACGCGCAGCGCCGCCGGATCACCGACCTCGGTGCGGTGCTTGGCGCGCTCGGCGACCGTGAACTGGACCTGCTCGCCACCTTCGACCGCAGTCGAGGGCCGCGCGCACGGCGTGCCGTTGACCAGCACGAGCCCCGCCTCGAACAGCTCCTTCCAATGGGAGCGCGACAGGTCCGGGACGAGCTCGGCCAGCACGCGGTCGATGCGCAGCCCCGCCAGCGTGTCGGGCAGGGTGACGGTGTGGGTGCTGCCCACGGAAAAGGGACCGGCCGGCGGGTTCATGGGGCAGAGGTTTTACTCGCTCGACCCCCTTCGCGCTCCGAGCCCGTCCGAATCCCGCCCGCAGGCCCCGCGCGGACGCCTTCCGAGGCCTTCGAGCGGCCTCCGGCCTCCGTTGCGCGTCGGAACGCGGCGTGTAACATCCTGCCCCTTCGGATCTAGACCCCATGGATCCGCCGCCGGAACGCCCCGCGGGGCGACGGCCCTTTCCCCTCCGCGCCCGCCGAAGGCAACCCGCATGCTCACCGCGTCCCTGCCGTTCGTCTCCCTGACCGCCGTCCTCGCCTGCGCCGAGCCGGTGCTCCTCCAGAAGGGCAAGGTCCAGCCCCCGCCGGGCATGGTCCTCGTCGAAGGTGGCTCGACCAAGATCGGCTCGCCGGTCAAGTACGTCGAGGACATCGGCAAGACCAACGAGACCCTGTTCGGCAACCTCGCCCGCGAGACGCCGCAGCACGACGTGCGCATCGAGGACTTCTTCCTGATGGTCAGCGAGGTGACCAACGAGCAGTACGCCGCCTTCGTGCGCGCGACTGGCGCTCGCCCGCCCGAGCACTGGGCCGAGAAGGTCATCGACGACGCCAGCGGCGAGTTCCTGCGCAAGCAGGGCGAGGAGGCCGCCAAGGCCAAGGCCGAGGGCCGTCCGGTTCCGGAGAAGCAGAAGTTCGTGCGCTCGGAATGGTGGCGCAAGAACTGGGAAGGCAAGCCGTGGGAGATCCCCAAGGGCAAGGACACGCTGCCGGTGGTCTACGTCGACTACGCGGACGTTCTCGCCTACTGCCGCTGGGCCGGCCTGCGCCCGATGAGCGAGTTCGAGTTCCAGCGCGCCGGCCGCGGCCGCACCGACTCGCTCTATCCCTGGGGCAACGACACGGCGGTCACGACCAACGCCGTCACGCAGGAGATCAAGCTCAACGGCAAGGAAGTCCGCCCCGCCGAGCCCTTCAAGGTCGCCAGCCAGCCCGGCGGCAAGACCGCGGAGGGCATCTACGACCTGTGCGGCAACGTCTGGGAATGGACCTCGTCGCCGTTCTCGCCCTTCCCCGGCTACAAGGACCTCAAGCTCACCGTCGGCAACGGCAAGCAGGCCCGTGACATCAACGGCCTGACCCGCTGGGACCCCAACCAGCGCGTCGTCGTCGGCGGCTGCTTCCAGCAGAGCATCCTCGTCGCGCGCCTCACCACGCGCCGCGGCACCGAGCGCTTCGAGTCCACCGACAGCGTCGGCTTCCGCTGCGCCTCGAGCGCGACCCCGGGCCTCGACCTGTCGACCGCGATCCTGCGCGACGACTTCCCCGTCGAGCGCCGCCCGCTGGCCGCGCAGTTCGACGGCTCGAAGGCCTTCGCCATCGACCGCTGGACGAGCGAGCCCGGCACCGCGACTACCGTGCTCGCCGAGGGCCAGCCCGCGACGGCGCTCCCCGGCTACAGGATCATCACGGGCTACGACTACATCACCTTCGTCCCCGCCGTCGACATCGAGGCGACCGCGGTCAGCGCGCTCGAGGACATGTCGCACGCGAAGGGCCCCGTGCCCGTCGGCATCCTCTCGACCACGCGCGACATGGTCGAACCGGCGCTCAAGAAGGGCACCTACTGCGTCAGCTTCCGCGGCAAGGGCCCGCTGCCCAAGCCTGAGGAGAAGGGCAAGGACGAGAAGCCCAAGGATGAGAAAAAGGTCTCGCAGGAACCGGGCAAGCCCGAGGAGCCGGTCGTCCGCAAGATGGCCGAGTTCAAGGTGCCGGAAGGCTTCGACCCGACCAAGGACACGCTCATCTTCTACGCCCCGGACGGAACGCCCGCGGCCTGGATCGTGGCGCCGAACTTCGACTACGCGCGCCCGGCCGCGCCGAAGGCGACCGCCGTCGCGGCCAAGCGGCCGGTGACGATCGACGCCGGCGGCCTGAAGAAGCGCACGGAAGAGGACGGCACGCTCGTCACGCTCTCGCTCAACTGCTGGGTGCGCGTGTCGAACAAGGGCTTCGCGTTCAACCTGCCGCTGTGGTTCAAGCCCGGCGAAGTCGGCGCGGACTGGCGCATGCAGTAGCCGAGCGCTTCGGCAACGCGAAATCGCGAGCCCGAGCCGGAATACCGAGCCAGAGCAATTTTTTCTGCAAACCGGGGCCTGCATCGACGGCGTCGCCGTCGACGCAGGCCCCGGTTTGCAGAAAAAAATTGCTCTGGCTTCCATGAGAGGGGCTCACCTCGTCAAGGCCGTACTGTTGGTTTGTGTTGTTCCCGACTCGGGGTTCGGCGAGGGCTCCTTCC
>JABWBL010000189.1 GCA_013360535.1 Planctomycetaceae bacterium | reverse complement strand
CAGCCGCTGCGCGAGCAGGCTGCCCGCCGCGAGCAGGGCGAGCAGCACGACGAGGCGCGGGAGCAAATGGTGCATGGGGCCCGAGATCGTGACGATTGCGCGCGCGGATTCCAGAGGCGGCTGTCACCGCGCCGCCCGCGACCGCTAGCTGGACCGCGCTCCCTCGCCCGAGTGCTACCCTCCGCGCCATGCTCCTCGCCGCATTCGCCCTCGCGTGTCTCCCCGCCGTCCCGCAGGAACCGGAAGTGCGCGACGAGGACTCGATCGTCGTGCCGGCACCGCTGGAGGTGGTGTGGGAGACGTTTGCACAGACGCCAGCGATCAGAACGAACGACTTGGACAAGTTCCGCCTCTGGTACACCGTGCCGGAGTCGCTGCTCGCCCTGTTCTCGCCGCTGGAGATCAACCAGTCCTACAGCGCCGTCTCCGAGGACAGTCCCTTCCACTCCGTCGTGCTGACGTTCTCGCAACTGCAATCCGATCGGACCCGTGTTCGCTACGCGATCCTCGGGAACGGTACGGGAGAGTTCTTCGATCGCTCCGCGTCGGAGTGCGATGAGAAGGCTCTCCAGCTGATTCAAGGCACTCTCGCCAAGTTCGACGAAGCGCGCGCGCAAGCCGAGGCCGAGTCGCGCGCGGCTTGGGACGTCGTGAAGAGCTGGAGCGGCGGCGTATGGATCGCCGAGGCTCGCGACGCGAAGGGCGAGGTCGTGCGCGCCTGCGCGCGTGTCGAGCCCATCCTCGGCGGCACGTTCGTGCGCGAGGATTTCTGGGAAGGCAACGCGGATGCGCTCACGCTGCACTCGCGCTCGATCTACGGCCTCGATCCGAAGACGCGCAGCGTGCACTCGTGGACATTCGGCGCGAGCGGCTGGCAACGCGAAGCGAGCGTGCACCTCGACGGCACTGCGGCCATCGAGCTGCGTTCCTTGCGTGCCTCGCGCCGCGATCCGCGCCCGGTCGTGCGGGTCGAACTGCGGGGCAACGATGCTCACGCCGAGCGTGGGCTCGAGTACCGACGCGTCGCGGAGCTTCCGGCGGGCTGGACGCTGAAATCGAGCAGTGGCGAAACGAGCGTCGACATGGCGATCGAAGAGCCCCTCTCGGCGCCCGAAAGTGCTCTCCGGGCCTCGCTGACTCTCGGGCTCGATGTCCGCGAAGCCTGGAACCGCCTCATCGAGGATGAGGGACTGAAGAAGGCGGTGCTGCGCGGAATCGACGTCACCGTGCCCGAGGGTGAGCTCATTCCGGTGGCACGCGCCGAGCTGGAACCTCAGCGAGCCTTCCTCCTCGACGTGCTCTCGCTGAATCCTGTCTGCGACACGGACACGGAACCGATCCTGTTCCAGTTCGAGCCCGCCGACCTCGACACGTGCGTGCTCACGATCTCCGTCCGCATGGACCCGAAGTTTGCAGCGGAGGGAAAACAGGCCCTCTCGTCCCGGTTGGAGCACGTTCTCGCCCGCGCCCGCGAGCTCGCGCCGTACGAGCCGAAGCTCGACACGCTGGAGCGGTTGCGAGCGCTGGTTGGGGGCACGTTCGAGGCGACGACGGTCGTGCCGACGGGCGAGACGCTGCGCGCGCGCACGACTTGGGAGAGCTGGAGCCACTCGACGTTCGCGTGGCACGGACGTCTCGGGCCCATGGACGCGGCGGAACTGCCCGAGCACACGCTGATGCTGTACGCCGTCGATCCCGAGCGCGGACCGCGCTTCTGGAAGTTCGGCGCCGACGGTTCGGTCGCGACCGGTGCGGTGCTCCCCCACGGCGAAAGCGGCGTCGCGCACGACTGGCACAGCTCGTCGCCTTCGGGCCTCGAGCGCCACATCTACGTGACGATCACGCCCGACGATCGCGCCTACTCCTACGTCGCGCAGCCCAGCCGCTCCGAAGCGACGAGGCTCGTCGACCTGAAGTACTCGCGCCAGTGAGCGCCTCTCAGCGCCTCCCGCTCCACTCGAGCATCTGCGCCTCGAGCGACGTCGGGTAGCTGAGCTTCGCGTCGACCACGTTGCCTTGCGCGTCGCGCACGGCCTCGAGGCGCGGGAACACGAAGGCCGAGAGCGCGGGGACGTCGAGGCGTGCGTAGCGCGCGACGATCTCGTCGCGCAGGCGCGGGTCGAACGCCACGCCGTAGCGCTCGATCAGTTCCTTCGCGCCGTCGTAGTCGCCGGTGCTCTTGATCTGCTGGACGAGCGCGAGCAGTTCGCCGCAGGCGGCGCGGAAGCTGCGCGCGTCGAGCACACGCAGGAACGTGCGGCCTTCGCGCACGACCTGGCGCAGCGCTTCCGGATGGCGGTGCTCGATCCAGCGCACGATCAGCTGGCGATTGCGCAGGTGGTCCTCCTCGAGGCGCTCGCCCTCGGGCGCGCGGCGCAGTTGCTGCAAGCCACCGTTGCGCACGAACTGCTCGTAGCAGGCGAGCGAAGCCTCGGAAACGTCGGACAAGAGCCCGAGTTCCTGCAGCTTCGGATCGCCCATAAACCACAGCGCGACGAGGTCCGAGCGCGCCTCCTCGAGCGTCGAGTAGTGCTCGCGGATCCACTGCGCCGGATCGCCTTGGCGTTCGGGCGACTGACGGCCCGAGGCGTGGCCGATCACCTCGTGCATCGCGACGAGCAGCTCGTGCGTGAGCGCCTGCCAGCGCTCCGCGCGCGCGAGTTCAGCGGAATCCCATGTGAATTCCGCGCGCGCCGACGGCGAGGCCGAACGCTCCTGCGCCTCGATCACGTTGGCGAGGCTGACCGACTTCGAGCCGTGGTTCTCGCGCACCCACGCGTCGTTGGGCAGGTTGATGCCGATCGGCGTCACGGGGCCACAGTCGCCGGTCTCGATGACGACGTCGATCGAGCGCGCGGTGATGCCGACGACGTCGGGCTTCTTGAACTCGGCGGCGTACGGCATGTGGTCCTCGAACCACTGCGCGTTCGACGCGATCGTGCGCAGCTGCTCGGCCTTGCGCGGATCCTCGTAGCTCACGATGCCCTGCCACGCGCCCTTGCGGCCGCGCGGATCGACGTACACCTCGACGAACGAGTTGACAGTGTCGACCGGCGACGTCGTGTCGGCGACCCACGCGATGTCGTAGGCGACGCGGTCCTCGCGCTTGCCGGTGCGGTAGAAGCGGATCTGCGCCTCGAGCGCGCGGCGCGTGGCCTCGGGCGCCAACGGCAGCGCGGCCTCGAGGTGCGCGACCACTTTCGCGAGCTCGTCCGCGTACATCCCCGGCTCAATGCCTTCCGTGGGCACACCGATGCGCCACGGACGTTCGACGAGCTTGCCGTCCGGGCCGACCTCGACGTTCGAGTTGAGCGAGTACTGCTCCTCGAAATCCTCGAGACGCCGCACCGAGACTCCGGGGCCGTAGAAGTTCGCCGCGGAGCCCTGCAGGATGTCGAGCCCGCCCGAACCGGACTTCGCTGTGACCATCGGCTTGTGGTCGGGATCGAACAGCATCGGCCCGAGCCGCTCGACCATCCCACGCACGCTCTCGCCTTCGCGCAGCGGCAATTTCGCGCCACTCAGGCGCGCCGCGTCGGCCGCGTCGGCGAGTTCGCTCGGCTTGAGCCGCAGGCAGAACTTGCGCGCCGTCGTGTTGTGGTACGGCGAGCTGTGCACCCACAGGAGCTTCGTGTAGCGCCGGATTTCCTCCTGCGCGCGCGCGCCGATCGAACCGGAATGCGTGTAGAGCTCCTCGAAAAGCTGCAGCAGCTCCGGCCCTTCGGCGCAACGCTGACGGAAGTAGATCGAACGACCGGCGACGGCGGCCTGGTAGAGGTGCCAGCACAGCGCTCGCTCGCGCGGCGTCAGGCGCTCGAAGCCGTCCGCGTACACGCGCACGATCGCGACGTCGTCGACGCGCTCGAGCAGGAACTTGCGCTCCGGCTCGCGAGCGGGCTGCGAAGTCGCTTGGCAGGCGCCGAGAACGCCGACGAGGGCGAGAGCGAGGGCACGGTGCTTCATCGCCGCATGGTAGCGACGACGGGCGAGACGGAAACGCTAGGATGCCCGCGTGAAACGCCCTCTGAACGCCCTCCCGCTTGCGCTCCTCGTTCTCACGGCCTGCGAGAAGCCCTCGGCGACCGTCGCGCCCGTCGCGCCCGTCAACTCATCCGCGGCGTCGGTTGCCGATGCGAGCTCCGCCGCGAACGCCGGCCTCGCGCTCGAGCTGCGGGGGCCGACCGAGGTCGAGGAAGGCAAGTCGTTCGACGTCGAGTGCGTGGTGACCGGAGCCGGCGACGCGGCGGTGAAGTACCTGTGGACCTACCAAGGTGTGCAGCCGCGCCTCGTCGTCGCGCCCAACGCCGGTGCGAAGCAGACGCTCACGGCGCCGGAATGGGTGCAAGACACCGACCTCGTGATCGCGGTGAAGGCGAGTGTGGGCACGCAGTCGGTCGAGCGCGAGCTGAAGGTGCGCCTGCGCGCCGACGACGATCCGCCGGTGGCCGAGATCTCGGCGCCGAAGTGGTGCGAGTGTGGCGAGCTCGTCGCGCTCGTCGGCCAGAGCCACAACGAACGCCTGCAAGAGACTTCGCCGCGCTGGACGCAGCTGGGCGACGGCCCGCGGGTCACGCTCGACGTGGCGGACCGGCTGCAGACGCAATTCCTCGCGCCCGAGCACGACGGTCCCTACTCGATCGAGATGGAGCTCGCGGTCAGCGACGCCGGCGGCGGAGTCGGCAAGGCGACGGCGCGCATCGACGTCACGTGCGATCCGGGTTCGGTGCCGCTGCCCAAGGGGTCCGAGCTCGAGCTCGTGGCCTCGCAGGGCGTCGAGAATCCTCTGCCGCGTGGCGCGTGGGTGCTCGCCGGTTCGGTCGAGCTCGAGCCGTCGGGAGAGGGCCCGGTCGAATCCTTCGTGCGCTTCGGAGTCGAGAAGACCGGCGCTGCGCTCAAGCTGGTGCGCGAGGGCGACGAGACGCAGCTCTCGGTCGTGCTGCTCGAGAAGAGCCCCGAAGGCGCGTGGATCCAGCCGCCGTTCAACCGCGTCGTGCCGCTCGGCCCGTTCCCGTCGAACGTGCCACTCGGCTTCGAGTTCGAGAGCGACGGCCGCGAGGTCAAGGTGCGCATCGGCCCCGCCGGCGCGCGCGAGCAGTGGCAGGAGATGCCCTTCGACATCTACCTGCTGCTCGATCGCCGGCCGCGGCACTTCGCCGTCGATGCGCTCGGCGGCTCGGCGAAGCTCGGACGCCTCGTGCTGAAGAGCTGAGAGCTCGTGAGGAAGTGAGGGTACGAGCTCTCAGCGTGCTTGCTGCGCCGTCGCCTGGCGGCGCCGGACGAGTCAACTCCGCAGCGCCTCGAGCTCTTCCCAACGCGAGTAGGCCTTCGCGATCGCGTCCGCGAGCTCCGCGCGCCGCTCTTTCGCCGCTTCCAGCGCCGCGCGAGGCCCGGCATAGATCGCCGGATCGCCGAGCGCCTCGTCGAGCGCCGCCAGCTCGCCTTCGAGCTTGGGGATCTCGCTCTCGAGCTTCTCGAGTTCCTGAACCTGCCACGGCGTGATGCGCTTCTTCGCCGTCGGCGCGGCCTTCGTCTCCGCCGTTTTTGCCTTGGAAACCGGCTTTCCCGCGCGTGCGGCTCGCTCGGCCTCACGTTCCTTCGCGAGCAGCTCGAGCAGGCCCGACATGTCGCCGTGGTGCAGCCGCGCGCGCCCCGCGCCATCGAGGTACAGCACCTGCGTCGCGACGCGGTCGAGGAACCAGCGGTCGTGGCTCACGAGCACCGCCGCGCCGTCGAAGGCGAGCAGCGCCTCCTCGAGCGCACGCAGCGTCTGCAGGTCGAGGTCGTTGGTCGGTTCGTCGAGCACGAGCAGGTTGCCCGACTGCAGCATGAGCTTGGCGAGCATCAGGCGGTTGCGCTCGCCGCCCGAGAGCTGGCGCACGAGGTTGCGCTGCACCGACACGTCGAAGCCGAAGCGGTCGAGGTAACTCTCCGCGCGCACGACGCGCTCGCCGATCTTGACGACGTCGCTGCGGCCGGCGAGCTCCTCGAGCAACGTGACGTCGAGCTGCACGCCCGTGCGCATCTGGTCGACCGACGCGAACTTCACCGTCTCGCCGATGCTGCGCGTGCCCGTGTCGGGCGCGAGCTCCCCGAGCAGCATGCGCACCAGCGTCGACTTGCCCGCGCCATTGGGCCCGACGATGCCAAGGCGCGTGCCCGGCGCGAGCTCGAGGTCGAGCTTCGGCACGACGACCCGCTCGCCGAAACGCTTCGAGATGCCTTCGAGCTTCAGCACGCGCGAGCCCAGCCGCGGCCCGGCCGGGAACTGGAACTCGAGGTCGTCGGTCAGCGCGATCGGAACCGACGACACGGTCTGCTCGTAGCGGCGGATGCGCGCCTTCTGCTTGGTCGTGCGCGCCGGCGCGCCCCTTCGCATCCAGGCCGTCTCGCGGCGCAGCAGGTTGAGGCGCGAGCTCTCGGCCTTGCGCTCGCTGTCGAGCCGATCGGCGCGCTTCTCGAGGTAGTCGCCGTACCCGCCCTGGTACGAGAACAGCTCGCCGCGGTCGAGCTCGACGATGCGATCACAGACACGGTCGAGGAAGTAGCGGTCGTGCGTGACGAGCAGGAGCGGCGTGCGCGTCTCGAGGAACCAGTCCTCGAGCCAGTCGGTGACGAGCGCGTCGAGGTGGTTGGTCGGCTCGTCGAGCAGGAGCAGCTCCGGTCCCGCGAGCAACAGGCGCGCGAGCGCGACGCGGCGCCGCTCGCCACCCGACATCGTTCCGCAGAGCGCTTCCGGGTTCGGCAGGCCGAGCGCCTCGAGCGTGCTCTCGACCTTGTGCTCGACGTCGTGGCCACCCAGGCGCTCGAGTTCGGCCTCGAGCCGGG
>JABWBL010000188.1 GCA_013360535.1 Planctomycetaceae bacterium | reverse complement strand
CTCCCGCGAGCTCGCCGCCCGCCTGCGCGCGCAGCCCATCGGCTGACTCCGGCGGCCCTCTCCGGGGCGATTTCCGGGATTCCTCGCCCCGCCGGCGGGAAACGTGCGGAGGCGTCGCTGCGGGTCACGTCGCGAGTGACCGGCGAGCGCCGATAGGACGCTCGCGGCCTCCCGCCGCGGTCCGTTGGTCTCCTGAGAGGCTCCTCGATGCTTCCGCTCGTTCTCGCCTGCGTCTCCGCCCTCGCCGGAGAGCCGAATTTCCCGACGCGCAACTACCCGGTCTCCGAAGCCATCTCTGCCGTCAGGAGCCTCGATCTCGATCGCGACGGATTCCTCGACCTGATCTGCCAGAGAGCGGATTCCCAGCTGCACTGGATGTCAGGGAACGGGACGGGAGAGTTCGAGTCCCGAGGCCTTGTTCCGGGCAGCCTCGGCATGGAGGCGCACCAGTTCGCCGACATCGACGGGGACGGCTGGACCGACGTGGTCGGACGGCACACACCCACCCTGCGATTGGCGCTCTTCCTCGGCGATGGCTTGGGTGGTTTCGCGGCGCCGCAGCCCATCGACACCGGATGGTTCACCGTGACCGCCGTCGGCGACCTCGATGGCGACGGCGACCTCGACTGCGTCGCGTGGGAGATGTTGCAGCAGTCCTTGCGCGTCTACCTGCACACCGGGGCCGGATTCGTGCGCACCACCTGGTCGGTTCCGAAGGTTCCTTGTCACGGCCTCCTGCTCGGCGATCTCGACGGCGACGGCCATGTCGACCTCGGCGTCGACGCCGCCTCGCGATTCGTGATCCTCCACGGCGACGGCACGGGCTCCTTCGGGCAACGCGCGGAGCTGCCACCGCTCTTCGACCCGGCGCTCGCCGACCTGGATGGGAAGGGTGCGCCCGAGATCCTGGGTTGCTCGTCCGGAACGATCTCCGCCGTTCGCCATCTTGGGGCGCGCAAGTACACGTGCACTGTTCTGGCCCAAGACGTCGGTTGGCTCCTGGAGGTCGCCGATGCGGACGCCGACGGCGATGTCGACGTGTGCGTGCAACTCGATCGCTACGCGCGGATTCTCTTCAACGATGGTTCCGGTCGGTTCCAGCGAGAACGCACCCTCTGGATGCAGTCGGTCGAGGGTCCGTGGGCCTTTGGCGACCTCGACGGCGATGGTCACGCCGACCTCGCCGGCCCGAGCTCGGGCCGAAACGTGGCGGTGACGATCCTTCGGCCGGACGATCCGCAGGAGGTGCCCCTCGGCCGCGATGCGCCCGTGCGGACGGGCGCGATTCGCGATTTCGACGGCGACGGCGAGCTCGACCTCCTGCTCTTCCGCAAGGAATTCGCCGAGTGCCTTCCGGGCGATGGCCACGGTGCGTTCCGGGCGCCGCGGAGCTCGGAAGTCGGCTCCTGGTACCCATGGGTCACCCCCGTCTGCGTCGACGTGGACGCGGATGGAGACTTCGACATCGTGCGCAAGCGCGGAGCGAGGCTCACGGGCGCGCTGAACGACGGCACTGGACGATTCAGCGCTCCGATCGACTTGCCGGCCTTCGAAGGCCGGATTCTCGCTTCCGCCGACCTCGATGGGGATGGCACCACGGATGTCGTGTCGGTCGATGACGACGGGCTTCGGTGTCATTTCGGTCTTCCCGGCGGCGGGGTCGATCCGCTTCCGGTCGGCATCCCGGGACCGCGCTGGGAGTCGTGGCTCGCGGATTTCACCGGCGACGGGCGCGCGGACATCCTCTCGCGAAGCTTCGAGCCACCGGGATTCGCCGTCTACTCGTGGGGCCCGACGGAAGCCTTCGAGCTCGTGGCCTTCACACCTCGATCTCAGACTGAAACGGACGAGCCCGGCGACGCGCCGCGCGACGTCAACGGCGATGGGCACCTCGATGTCGTGCTGCTCAACGGAGTGAAGGGAGAGATCCATGCGCTGCTCGGAGACGGCGCGGGGCGCTTCCCTGCCTCGGTGCGCTCGGACGCTGGCAACGACCAGCAACTCATTCGGGGCGTCACGCTGGTCAACGTGGACCGCGATCCGCACGCCGATCTGGTGTCCTGGCGGATCGGCAACCAGACCGAGAACGAGCTGGTCGTCTGGCCGGGTTTGGGCGACGGGAGGTTCGGTGAAGCGGTGGTCATCCTCAACCCGGGGTGGACCGCCCTGCTCGCCGACCTCGACCATGACGGACGGAGCGAGATGGTCCTCGAGACATTCGGTTGGCGCGCGCAGCTCATTCGCCAGCGTTGATTCCACTCGAACCGACACCCCGCCCTGAAGGAACCCAGGATGCTCCCGCTCGCCCTCACGCTCGCCACCGCCCTCGCCGGAGAGCCGAACTTCCCGACGCGCACTTTCGCGCTGTCGGGCCAGACCCACGCGGTGAAGATCGTCGACCTCAATCACGACGGTGCGGAAGACCTGCTCGTGACGCAGAACTACCAGCTGAAGTGGCTGGAGGGTGATGGCTCCGGCGCTTTCGTGGACCGCGGCACCGTCGCGGGGAGCATCCACTGGTTGCCGTTCGAATTCGCGGACATCGACGGCGACGGCTGGCTCGACGCCATCGGGGAACAGGGCGCCCAGCACGAGCTCGTCCACATGCCCGGCGACGGAACCGGTGGCTTCACCTTCGGGCAGAGGCTCGATTCGGGGCGCTACACGAAGGCGCATCTGGCGGATCTCGACAACGACGGTGATCTCGACTGCGTCGCGTGGGAGTACCTCACGCGCACGCTCCGCAGCTTCCTGCGCACAAGCGCGGGTTACGTTCCGGGTCCGGTCTTGCCGGTGTCGCGACTGCGATATTCCGAGTTCGAGTTGGGTGACTTCGACGGCGACCAGCGCATCGACGTCGCCGTCGCGATTCCATTCATGAATTCCGCGGGGGGCTGCGATTACGTGATCCTGCACGGCGACGGCGTGGGCGGCTTCGGAGCGCGCACGATCGTCGGGAACATCATCTCGGGCGTGTTCAAGGCTGCGGACGTCAATGGCGATGGGGCGGACGAGCTCGTCTGCTCCACGGGAGCGGGCATTCGCGCGTTCCGTCACGCCGGCGCTCGGCACTACACGCAATGGATCCTCGATCCGAGTTCCTCGCTCGAACTGCAGTTCGAGGACGCGGACGGTGATGGCGACCTCGACCTGTTTCTCGGCGAGCCTCTTGCCCACCATGTCCGGTTCAACGACGGCTCCGGGCGTTTCCACCAGACGCTCTCGCTCACGACCCACTTCTGGGGACCGGGCTCGAACGTGGGAGACGTCGACGGGGACGGGCAGCCGGACCTGGTCGGGCGCCTGCCGCTGGAGAGGATCGGAGTGACGCGCTCGATCGCGACGCTCAGGCCGTCCCAGAGCGTCGGTCGCACGACGTCCACCGTCGCCAGCGCCGCTGGCGATCTCGATGGTGACGGCCACATCGACTTGCTGCTGCAGCGCCCCGGCATGTTCGAACTCGCGCGAGGTGACGGCTCGGGGCATTTCGAATTGTCCGCCCAGTCGGGCTCGCTCGTGTATTCCCCACTCCACTCTGTCCAGCTCGTCGACTTCGACTCGGACGGAGACCTCGACTTCGCCGGACGAGACTCGATGGACGCGGCCTTCGCCGTGCCCAACGACGGAACCGGGCGTTTCGGCGTTCCGATCGTGCTGCCTCTTCCTTCGGCCGCGAAGTTGGCGTGGGCTGACTTCGACGGCGATGGGCGCAGCGATGCGCTCGTCGCCGCACCTGGGCAGTTCGCCGTGTACCGCGGTGTTCCGGGAGGCCTCGGACTCTCCAGTCCTGCGACCACGTTCTCAGCGCACACGTCGATCTTCACCGTCGCGGACTTCGATGGCGACGGTCGTGCGGAAGTCGTCGGTTGGGCACCGGGCACGCTGAGGCACTTCGCGTGGTCCGCATCGGGGAGCCTTGCGCCGGCGTTTTCCCTTCCGTGCCCGACGAAACCGGTCGGCATTTGCGCGGGCGACGTGAACGGCGACGGTCGGTCCGATCTCGTCTGGGTGACGCACGCCGGCGCGATCCGGTGCGCCGTCTCGAACGGCAACGGCTTCGCGGGAACCTTCAGTTCGCGGCTCGAGATCTCGCCCTCCGTAGTTGGGTTCACAGGTTTCGCGCTGGTTCACATGGATCGCGATCCGTTCCTCGACCTCGTCGCGATCGTCGGCGCGCCGTACTGGGGAGCCTCCTTGGTCGTCTGGCCGGGAAAGGGGAATGGCCATTTCGCCGCACCGGTGACGCTCACGCCGACCGCGCCGATCAGCCTCGTGAAGGACCTCAACGGCGACGGACGCGCCGACTTTGCGCTCGGCGCAGGCGCCTTCGTTCGGCCGGTCGTGGTGCTTCAGGATTGATCGACCTGAGGAGCTCACCGCCTTCTTCCACACCTAGGACGACAGCATGTACCCGCTCGCCTTCGCAGTGATTCCGGTGCTCCTTGGAGAGCCGAACTTCCCCACGCGCTGTTTCTCGCTCCCCGGAAGCACCGAGCGCGTCGAGCTGGTCGATCTCGACCGCGATGGCGCCTGCGATGTGGTTGCGGTGCAGCAGGCGAAACTGCGCTGGATGCAGGGCGACGGCACGGGAGCGTTCGTGGCTCGAGGGATCGTGCCCGGCAGCGAGGGCTGGTGGCTGCGCGAACTCGCGGACATCGACGGAGATGGCTGGGTCGATGCGCTCGGATGGCTGCAATCGACCGGAGAACTCGTGCAGTGCACGGGGAGCGGCAGTGGTGGCTTCGCACCACCGCAAGTGGTCGGATCCGGGAGCTTCTTGCTCGCGCGCTGCGTCGACGTCGACGGAGATCTGGATCTCGACGTCGTCGCGTGGCAGTACACGACATGCACGCTGCGCACGTTCCTGAACACGAGCGCGGGCTTCGTGCCCGGCCCCGTGACGCCGACAGGGAGCTTGGATGTCCACGAGCTCGCCGTCGGAGACTTCGACTCCGATCAGCGGGCCGATGTGGCTCTGAGCGGGAGGACGAGCTTGGGGATCAACAGCGGAAGCCTGTGCGTCCTCCACGGAGACGGAGCGGGGAACTTCGGCCCGCGGGCATGCCTCGTCGTGGGCTCGGTGCCCCACGCGATCAAGGCCGTCGATCTCGACGGCGACGGCGGGGCCGAGCTCGTTCTCGCCGCCGGTTCGGAGCTGCAAGCCGTTCGCCATCAGGGGCAGCGCCACTACACGCGCTCGCCGCTCCTCGTGTCGAGCGAGTGGGCGATCCACGCAGCGGATGCGGACGCGGACGGCGACGCGGACCTGCTCATTTCCGAAGGAAGCCTGGTGCGGATCGCGCTCAACGATGGAACCGGGCGTTTTCCCGAGGGCAGAACGCTCTCGATGCACCGCTGGGATCCGAGCACGGCCTTTGGCGACGTCGATGGAGACGGGCGCGCGGAGGTCGTGGGTCAGGTTCAGCAAGCTGCGATCGGCGTGACACGCTCGGACAGCGGAGCTCGAAACGAGCTGCAGCTCCTCGGGGGTTCGCGCTTGACGCGGCCACGCGACGCCGGGGACATCGACGGCGACGGCGCGATCGACCTCCTGCTCGAGGGCGACAGCTTCCTCGAGTTTCACCGCGGGTGCGGCAATGGCTCCTTCGCGCCCGCGGTGAAGTCCGAGTTCGGCTGGAGCGAATTGCGACCGGGCGCGACGCTCGCGGACTTCGACGGCGACGGCGACCTCGACGCGATCGGCTGGGACGACACGGGCTACGACGTGGTCGCTGTCCAGGACGGGACCGGACGCTTCGCGAGCCCGGTCCCGCTCCCCTTTTCGCACTCCTCACGGCCGCTGTGGGCCGACTTCGACGGGGACGGAGTCCTGGACGCGCTGCGGGCGCGCCACGACCGGCTCGTGGTGTATCGCGGGCTCGGCGGCGGCGAGTTCGACTCCGGCACGACGACGATGACGGCGTCAGGCAGTTACGCGTGGGTCGTCGCCGATTTCGATGGCGACGGGCGCGCCGACGTCGTCGAGCGGGATCCGAGCTCGACGTGGGTGCGTTATTCGCTCGGTGCAGGAGGAGCGTTCGAGCCGGCGGACGTGGCCACCTGCCCCGTCCATCCGGATCGTTGTGCGGCTCGAGACGTCAATGGCGATGGTCGGCCCGACCTCGTCTGGACCAGCCTCGCCCGTGAGTCGATCTTTTGCCTGCTGACCGATGCCAATGGCAGGTTCGGGAGCCAGCTTCGCTCGCCCACGGGAACCGACCCGATGGCCGGGCTCGATTCCATTTCGCTGCTGAACGTCGACCGTGATCCCCACCCGGATCTGGTCGCGTGGATGCACGATTCATCCTATGGCTATGGCCCGTACCTCCTCGTCTGGCCGGGTCGCGGCGACGGCCGATTCGAGGGGCCGACGTTGGTGCCGACCGCGGGAAGCGAGGGACTGGTTGCGGATCTGGAGGCCGACGGGAAGATCGAGGTCGTCCTCGACAACTATTGGAGGTCGCGGCCCGTCGTCGTCCGGCAACCCTGAGGAGTTCCATGGCACTTCCCTGCCTGCTCGCGCTCGCTCTCGCACCGTCGCAGTCGTTCGCCACGCGCCTGATCCCGCTCGAGGGGCAAGTGAAGCGTGCGGCGTTCGTGGATCTCGACCGCGACGGCGCTGTCGACGTGCTCGCGGAGAAGACGAACGCGCTCTCATGGCTTGCTGGGGACGGCGCGGGCGGGTTCGCGGCGCCGCGGCTGGTCGCGGGCGGCTCGGGCTGGACGCCGCTCTTCTTCCGTGACCTCGATGGCGACGGTGCGCTCGATGCGCTCGGGGTCCGGGCGCTCGCGAGCGAGCTCGTGTTCGCCCGGGGGAGCGGCGCCGGTTTCGCCGCGCCCACGGTCGTCGCGCTCGGGAGCTTCCGCACCGCGGACGCGGGCGATCTCGACG
>JABWBL010000187.1 GCA_013360535.1 Planctomycetaceae bacterium | reverse complement strand
CTGCGCGCGCGTCGGCAGCGTGACGTCGGGCAAGCGCCTCGTGATCCACAGCGGCGCGAAGACGCTCGTCGACCAGCCGCTCGATGCGCTGCGCGCCGCGCACCAGGGAGGATTCCAGGGATGACCACGCAAGCGATCGTCCTGCGCACCGCGGGCACCAACTGCGAACACGAGACCTCGCTCGCGCTCGAACTCGCCGGCGCCAAGGCCGATCTGCTGCACCTGCACAAGCTCGAGGCGGAGCCCGCGCGGCTCGACAGCGCCTCGATCCTCGTGCTGCCCGGCGGCTTCAGCTACGGCGACGACATCGCGGCCGGCCGCGTGCTCGGCCACGAGCTGCGCACGTTCCTCGGAACCCAGCTCTCGGGCTTCGTCGCGCGCGGCGGCTTCGTGCTCGGCGTGTGCAACGGCTTCCAGGCGCTCGTCGACACCGGCTTGCTCGAAGGTCCGGGCAAGGGCGGCCCCGCGCGCAGCATCGCGCTCTCGGCCAACGAGTCGGGCCACTACGAGTGCCGCTGGGTCACGCTGCGCAACGAACCTTCGAAGTGCACGTGGCTCGAGCCCGGCCTGCTGTGGCCCGTGCCCGTCGCGCACGGCGAAGGCCGCCTCGTGTTCAAGGACGACGCGACCCTCGCTCGGCTGGCGGCGAACGGTCAGGTCGCGCTGCGCTACGTCACCGCCGACGGCGGCGCCGCGAGCTATCCCGAGCTTCCCAACGGCTCGACCGACGCCATCGCCGGCCTGTGCGACTCGACCGGCCGCGTGCTCGGCCTGATGCCGCACCCCGAACGCAACCTCAGTCCTTGGAACCACCCGCGTTGGACCCGCATGGGGCCGCGCGAGGCGGGCGAGGGGCTCGAGTTCTACCGCCGACTGGTGGAGGCCGCGGCGTCCTGACGCGCCACGCTTCCATCCCACCTCTCACTCCAGTCTTCCAACCTCTGCACCAAGACCTTCACGCCATGCGCAAGCTCATCCTCGCCTCCGTGCTCCTCGTCCCCTTCGCTACCAGTTGCATCGTCGCCGCCGCCGGCGCCGCCGGTGTCGTCGCGTCGGGCAGCCTCACCGACAGCAACGTCTACGTCACGCAGGTCAACTGCGACTCCCGCACGGCCTGGAACATCACCAAGAAGTTCCTCGCCGAGCAGTCGAAGGAACTGATCGAGTGGGACGACCAGACGCGCGTCGCCAAGGCCAACATCGACGACTCCGTGGTCACGGTGAAGATCGAGACCTGGGACGTCGACCAGTGCCAGCTGACGGTCTCCGCCAAGAAGTTCCTCGCCACGATGAACGACGGCGAGATGGCGAAGATCATCAGCGAGCGCCTCGTGCGCCGCATGCGCCAGTAAGGCGGCTCGCGCGCCCCGCAGGGACGTTCCGCTGGCTGCGCCACGGAACGTTCCTGCGTCGTTTTCAGGCCTTTTCCGGGGCTTCCGGCTCGTCCGCGACGCTCTCGAGCTCGTCCTGCGCGCGATTCTTGCGCGCGCAACCGCGGCAGTAGCCGACCAGCCGGTGCGCGTGGCTCACGACGACGAAGCCCTTCTTGGCGCAGGCCTCGTCCTGCAGCGCCTCGATGCGCGGATCGTGGAACTCCTCGATCTTGCCGCAGGCGAGGCACACCATGTGGTCGTGGTGGCTGTGGCCGGTGACGTGCTCGTACACGAGCTCGCCACGGCCGGTGTCGAGCGACTGGATGAAGTGGCCCTCGAGCAGGAGCCCGAGCGTGCGGTACACGGTCGCGCGCGAGACCTTCGGGCCTTCCTCGGCGCGCATCCAGTCGTAGAGCGTCTCGGCGCTGAAGTGCTCGTGCGTCGCGAAGGCACGCTCGAAGATGCGCGCGCGCTGCGGCGTGAGCTTGAGGTCGCGCGTGCGCAGGAAGCGCTCGAACGACTTGCGGATGGCGTCGTGCTTCAATCCGTGTCCCGTGGGGCGAGGAGCCAGGTCGGCGGCGCGCCCAAGATCGACTCTGGCGCGCGCGAGCGCAAGCCGCACGCTCTCACTGCACCTCGGCGGCCTTGCCGTGGCGGAAGCCGATGTCGCGGCGGCAGAACTTCCCGTCCCACTTGAGCGCGTCGAAGGCGCGGTAGGCCCGCTCGCGCGCCTCGTCGACCGTCTCGCCCATGGCCGTGACGCACAGCACGCGCCCGCCATCGGTCAGCACGCTGCCGCCCGGCGCCGGCTTGGTCCCGGCGTGGAACACGACGACTTCCTCGACCTTGCCCGCCTCGTCGAGGCCCGTGATCGGGTCGCCCTTGCGGTAGGTGCCCGGATAGCCCTCGGCCGCGCCGACGACGCCGACGCACACGCGCGGATCCCACTCGGGCGCCTCGAGGTCGGCGAGCTTGCCCTGCGCCGCCGCGAGCAGGTACGGCACGAGGTCGCCTTGGAAGCGCCGCATCACCGCCTCGGTCTCCGGGTCGCCGAAGCGGCAATTGAACTCGAGCACGCGCGGGCCGGCTTCGGTGAGCATCAGGCCCACGAACAGCACGCCCTTGTAGTCGATCTCGTCGCGGCGCAGGCCGTGCAGCGTCGGGATCAGCACGTTCTGCTCCACCTGCCACTGCAGGCGGCGGTTGAAGAGCGCGACGGGCGAGTACACGCCCATGCCGCCCGTGTTGGGGCCCGTGTCGCCGTCGCCGACCTGCTTGTGGTCCATGACGGGCTCGAGCACGCACAGCGACTCGCCGTCGACGATCGCGAGCACGCTGACTTCCTCGCCGACGAGGAACTCCTCGATCGCGATCTCGCGGCCCGCGTCGCCCAGGCGCTTCTCCTCCATCACCTGATCGACGATGGTGCAGCCTTCCTTGGCCGTGTGGACGACGAACACGCCCTTGCCGGCCGCGAGCCCGTCGGCCTTGATGACCTGCGGCCACTGGCGGCAGCCCTCGAGGTAGGCCTTGGCGGTGCCGGAGCGGTCGAAGCGCCGGAAGCCGGCCGTCGGGATGCGGTGGCGCGTGAGGAACTCCTTGGCGAAGAGCTTCGAACCTTCGAGCCTCGCTCCCGACGCTCCCGGACCGAACACCGGGATGCCTGCGGCGCGCAGCTTGTCCGCGAGGCCCAGGCACAGCGGCTCCTCGGGACCGACCACGACCAGTCCCACCTTCTCGTGCGTCGCGATGTGCACGAGCTTGTCGATGTCCGTCGCCTTGACGGCCAGGTTGCGCGCGACCTTCGCGGTGCCCGCGTTGCCCGGGGCGCACAGGACCTCGCTCACGCGCTCGGACTGCGCGATCTTCCAGCACAGGGCGTGCTCGCGCCCGCCACCACCGACGACCAGGACTTTCATGGAGCTCCGTCTTCTGAGAAAGATCCGCGCGCGCGCCAAGCCACGTTTCGCGGGCGCAAGAGGCTAGGGAAACTGCTCGCCGCTGGCCACTCCCTACCCCGACTCTCGCCGCGCCCTCCCGCGATCGGGTACGCTCCGCGCCAACGTCCGGGGGGTACCTCAGTTGGTAGAGGCGGAGCTTTGGGTGCTCCGAGTCGTGGGTTCGAGCCCCATCCCCCCGACCACCACGCGCCCGTAGCTCATCCGCTGGTCGCAGGTTCGAGTCCTGCCGGGCGCGCCCTTTCTGCGCTTCCATGGCCTACACTCCGCGCACGATGGACCGCCGTGCGCTCGCCGGGATCGTGCTCCTGTGGCTTGCGGCTTGCGGTCCAGCCCAGGCTTCTCACCGGCCGCGCTAGCCCGTGAGCCGATGGACGGCCGGTGGCCCACAGGGAGCCGGTCGATGCGGAGCTGGGCGCGCCGTTGAAAGTCATCGGATTCTGGATCGCGAGGACGAGCGAGCTACGTTTGGACGCATGACCATCCGATCGGAGGACCTGCTGCTGGAAGCGGATGCCACGAGAGTGCTGACGAACACAGCCCTCGCAGAGACGACGCGTTCCCCACTCGGGCAGTTCATGACGTCCAGCGTCGTGGCGTCGTTCATGGCTTCCATGTTCCAGCAGCTTGGATCGGAGGTGCGACTGCTCGATGCGGGCGCCGGTGTCGGTTCGCTCACCGCGGGAGCGGTGCAGGAAGTTCTCGGACGAAAGCCGCTACCGACATCGATCACTGTCACTGCGTACGAAGTGGATCGGGTCATGCTCGCCGGCCTGCGTAGCGTGCTGCTCAACTGCCAGCGGGCTGCACAGAGCAAGGGAGTCTCGTTCACAGCGCGCGTGCTGGAGCGTGACTTCATCGAGGATGCTGCGGCGGCGCTCGATGGCGGGATGTTCGCCGACAGCTCGGCATCGCGCTTCAACTTGGCGATCCTGAACCCTCCCTACCGCAAGCTCTCGAGCAAGTCGCGCGAGCGCTCGCTGCTACGCGGAGTTGGCATCGAGACGACCAACCTGTACGCGGCGTTCGTCGCTCTCGCATTCAAGCTGCTCGATCCCGGCGGCGAACTGGTCGCCATCACGCCGAGGAGCTTCTGCAACGGCCCCTACTTCCTTCCGTTCCGCCGTCTGCTTCTCGAACAAGCGGCCCTCCTCCGCGTGCACGTGTTCGACAGCCGCAAGCGCGCCTTCCGTGACGATGCGGTGTTGCAAGAGAACATCATCTTTCACGCGAGGAAGGGCGCACCACGCGGCAAGGTCATGCTGTCGTCGAGCGCCGCTCCTGGGGAGGACGTCGAACAGCGCATCGTGCCGCACTCAGCCGTCGTCGACCCTAAGGATCCCAACGCGTTCATTCACCTCGCGACCTCCAACGAGGACGCGATCCTTGCGAAGCGCATGACATCGCTGCCATGCGTTCTCGATGACCTCGCCCTCACGGTTTCCACTGGTCGTGTCATTGATTTCCGGGCGCGGGCATTCCTTCGCGCAAGTCCTGGCGCGCGCACGGTGCCGCTTATCTACCCAACTCATTTCCGTGATGGATTCGTGGCGTGGCCCAAGCTCGGGGGGCGAAAGGCCAACGCGCTGGTGGACGAGGGAGCGACGCAAGCGCTCATGGTTCCGAACGAGACGTATGTCTTGACCAAGCGGTTCACCTCGAAGGAGGAGCGCCGCCGCGTCGTGGCGGTCGTTTGTGAGCCGACGCGTCTTCCGGCCGGCACGGCGCAAGTTGGGATCGAGAACCACGTCAACTATTTCCACTCGTGCGGACGCGGTCTGACCACGCTCGTCGCACGAGGGCTGGCCGCCTACCTGAATAGCTCGCTCGTCGATCGTTACTTCCGCCAGTTCAACGGCCACACGCAGGTCAACGCGACCGACCTGCGGAGCATCCGCTACCCCGACCTCGCCGCGCTCAAGGCCATGGGCAAGCGAATCGGCAAGGCGTTCCCGGCCCAAGACGGGATCGACGCCATCGTGGACGAGGCACTCGCCTAGATCTCGAAAGACTCCGCGAGGTAGTGCTTGGCCGCGTCCTCGCGGATCCAGATGTAGGTTCCTGGCGCGACGTTCTTGTGCCGCCCTTGCCTTTGCGCCGCGACCTTCCACGTCGGGTACGCGGTCGTGAATCCGACGGTGGACTTGCCGTTGCGCATCGCGAACGCGCGGACCTGATCGACCTTGTGATGGTCTACTTCGCCGTCGCTCGTCACGGCCTCGATGACCCACAGCGCGTCGGTCTGGCGGTTCCAGAGGAGCACGTCGGGCATCGCGTCGTCGAGGGTGATCTCGATGCCCGATCCGTACAGCCGCTCGCGCTCGGGCTCGGACACGCGGTCGCCGTCCGCGTCGTCCACGTACAAGACCTCGAAACCCGGGAGGAAGCGGGGCGCGTAGACCTCGCAGCACGCGCGGATCAGGTCCACGTGGGCCGTGTCTGTCGCCGCTCGCGTCGCTTCCGCCTGCTCTGCCTGGAAGCGGAGTCGCGCTCGCTTCGCATCCTCGGCGCTCCAGGCATCGAGCTTGGTTCGCCAATCGCTCTCGGAGCTTCGCAGGATCTCGACGAAACCCGGGTCGAGCCGATAAGCGGAGTTCCCGGACTTCGCCTTGGGGTGACCAGGCACGAACCGCTTGCGCTTCGAGTCGAGGAAGATCGGCTCGATGGCGCCGATCTGTCGCAACGGCTTGATCCAGTAGTCGCGCCCCTCCCGATCGAGCTTGGACTTGCCGCGCTGGAGGATCCCGACGTGGCAGCCAACGTGGGCCACCGTGGCTCCAGCGGAGAACGTCACGTCATCGGGTAGGGTCGTGAACCAGGAGCGGCGTTCGTCGTCGAGCAGCGCGAACACCGCATCGACCTGATCCGCCGTCTCCAGGTCCAGAGCCCGGAGCACCTCGGCGATCCGGTCCTTGGTGACGCCCTGAAGCACATCGGGGACCGGCTCCTCACCGCGCGCGAGGGCCGCCTCGCGCATGGCCATGATCTTGTCTGCGAGTTGCATGAGCGCCGACACCCTATGCCTCCGGTCGAGACTGATCCAGCGCGATTCTGCGCCCGGCCTAGAACTAGGCCTCGCGTGTCCCTACAGTGTCCCGCGCGGAGAACTCGATGGACCCGAAGGCGAAGCAATCTTGGGCGGAGTCCCTGAACCCGGACGTCGCGAAGCCCAGGATCATCGCGAAGTCCATCTATGTCGCGGCCTTCGAGTCGCTTAAGGACTCGATCGTCAGGCACCTGAGGATGTTCTTCTGCACTGGTTTCGACGAGACGGGCGAGACGATCGACCCGAAGTACAAGACGGACGTACTAGCAAGGAACAAGAGCGCGGTCTACGCGAGCCTTGATTGGTTGAAGGAACACGGCGCGATCGACGAAGCCGACATCGAGACTTTCGGTCGGGTCAAGCGCTGCCGCAACACGCTCGCCCATGAACTCCTGTCGGTCCTCTCGTTGAACGGAATGCCTCCCGACTACGAGCAGTGCTTCGCGGACATGATTGCGCTGCTTCGCAAGATCGAGGTCTGGTGGATCGCCAATGTGGAGATCCCTACCAATTCCGACTTCGACGGCAGCGAGGAGATCGACGAGCACGGGATCATGCCCGGACCGATCATCGTGATGCGGCTCCTCATGGACATCGCGCTCGGCGACGAGAAGCAAGCCCGGCGCTACTTCGACGAGTTCCGCAAGCGCGCGGGCGACTGCGCGCAAGAAGCGCCCGCCGACGGCGGACGCGCGCTACGCCTTCGTCCAGCCTTCAAGGCTACTCATCACGCCGTCGGGAAGGCGGAAGTGGTGGACTCGCGGAAGGCGTAGCCACTCGGGGCGATCGGGTGGCGCGCGTGGCGGTTGTGGTGGACGCCTGGGATCGGATTGTCGTCGAAGTCAGTTCGGAGCACCGCGATGGCGCCGTTTGTCGAGTTCGTACTCGGCGTCATCGTGTTGCCCAGGCCGAAGCGCGTGTCCTGAAAACTGCGGCGAGAGCGAGGGATCCTTGGGCACGAGAACGGGAACCACGTCGATGCCCTGCATTGCCGTTACGACGGCGTACGGGTCCGTGTGGAGTCGCGAACGATTGGTGTTGTAGACGACGAGCATCGCCGGAAACGCGCCCGTCGGCAGCGCCCTGAGCTGCGGCGCGGCCCGGTACATCGCCTTCCGAATGAGGTTTCCCGGCGTGATCCCCGAGCCGCCGAAGCCGCCAGCGTCGAGGCGTTGTTTGGATTCCGCCTCTTCCTCGTTCGGGTCGAACTGCTTGACCTCGGCGAAGATGCGGTGCCCGCTCGACTTGATTTCGAAGTGGGGTGTTTGGGTGCCTGCTTCATCGACTCGATCGCAAGCGATGCCGACGGACCGGCACAGCCCCTCGAAAATGCCCTCGGAGACGGTCCGCAGCATCTTCGGACTGATCGACGCGTGAAGTCTGCACTGCCGCCGTCGCGCGAGATGATGCCGCCTCCTCAGCCTCCGTGCGACGAGCGGGGTCGAACCGTCGGGCCGCCTCGAGATGCCAGTGGCGCGAGGTCCGACGCTACAGGGGGAGGGCGGGAGGGCCACGGCGGCGGGGTTCGCACTTGTGCCTCGCCCGCGCATAGCTGCCTGCCGTTTCGGCAGTGGTGGCCGCCGATGGAGTGGAGGACCTGCCAGATTGGCGCCTAGACCGCTACCCGTGGGGGCTCCAATCGTCTGTGTCGCTACATCTTGTGGGTTGGCACACGTCTTGCCGACCTCGGGCGCCCGGCGGGACTTCCTCGTCGGGGAAGGCTCCTGCCGCGAGGTTTCCCGCCATGCGCATAGTGCTCGTGATTTGCCACCGTTGCCAGCACCGAGAGAGGATCGAGGTCCTGACCGAGGAGGACGTGCGCCGCTACCCGATGCGGCCCCGCTCTCCCGTCCGGTGTCCGCGCTGCGGCACCACCGAGGTCGAGGTGCGTCGCTGATGCTCAAGCCGCGCGTCTTCGTCAGCTCAGTCATGGACGGCTTCGAGGAATACCGTGCGTCGGCCCGCGCCGGGATCGAGGCCGCTGGCTGCGAGCCCGTGCTTGTCGAGGATAGCGCGGCGCTCGCCGTGTCGTCGCGCAACGCGTGCCTCGACGGCGTGGGGAGCTGCGATGCCGTCGCCGTGATCGTGGGAGAGCGCGGCGGCTGGACCGCGCCGTCGGGCAAGCTCGTCGTCGAGGAGGAGTACGACCACGCTCGCGGGCGCAGCATCCCGACGTTCGTGTTCCTCCAAGACGTGAAGCGCGACGTCGACGGAGATCGACTCGCGAAGAAGCTCTCCGATTTCGTCGGCGGCAACTTCCGCCGAACGTTCAAGAAGGCGGCCGACCTACGGCGCGAGGTCGAGGCCGCGTGCAAGCCGCTCGCGTCGTCGGCTCCGAGGATCAACGTGGACAAGACGCGCTTCGACAGGCTCCTGGCAAACCCGCACGACTTCGGACGAGAGACCGTGCTTCGCATCGTGACCGCGACCGGGCGACCGGACGAGACGGTGATCGAGATGGACCGTCTCGACAGCGAGGAGTTCAAGCACGAGTTGTTCGCGCTCGGCGTCGCGCGCGACGTTGGCCTTTTCCATCGAACCCGACAGCGCGCGGAAGATCGGGGCAAGAACTCGCTCGTGGTCGTCCAGAGCGATGGACATGGCTCGCCGCCGCCCGGTCAAGCGGTCCGCGTCGAGCTCACGGAGGATGGATGGCTCGTCCTCGACATCAACGTGTCGGGCGCCGACGAGAACTCGCGACGCGATGCGATGGCGAGCTTCGGAATGTACCCCGTAGAGGTCGAGGCGGTGAAGGACCACGCGGCGACGGCGCTTCGCTTTGCTCGCCGCGTGTTCGACGCGATCGACCCGTTCAATCGACACGTCGGACTCCTCAGCAACGCGAGTCTCGGCGCGTTGAACAGCAAGCCGCTCGTGTTCCGCAAGGACCGCGAGAAGTACAAAGGTCAGATCGCGTTCGGTCGCAACGACGACGGCGCGCCGACGAGCTTCGACCGCCCAGAGCCTGTGAGCCGCGCGGACGCCAACTGGCCCGACACGCTTGCGGACAAGATCGCCAAGCGGCTGGAGCGTCGCGTCAACACCTAGCCATGAATCCCACGCTCTCGAAGCGCGTGCTGTCGGCGATCCAGAAGCTCGTCACCGGCGACAAGCTGACGCCGAACGGAACGCCCATCGCGCCCTATCGCTCCGGGCCGCAACTCGTCGAATTCTTCAACGAGTTGGGGTTCAACGACTCGTACTCCTGGGGCGGCGGGTTTCCGACGCGCAGCGTGTTCGCTGCCGGGCGTCTTGACCAGCTCAACGGCCAGCCCGGGATCGTGACCGCGATCGAAACCGCGATGAACCCGGCCGAGTTCATCGACACAGACTTCAAGCCCGAGGCGGCGGCCAGATACCTGAACCGGTACCTCGTATTCGACGGCTGGGAGGTCGTCGCATCGGGCGATCGCTACCGAATGCGGCGGCGCGGCGAGAACTTGGTCGCGTGCGAGGCAAAGCTCGAACCGGACCAGCACGCGAGCCACGAGTACATCAAAGAGCAGCTCGACAAGTGCGAGCGAAAGCTGCGCGACGACGACTACGACGGTGCGATCACGAACGCGCGCTCGGTCGTCGAGTCCGTGCTCGCGGACGTTGAGCGTCGCCTCGATCTTGCGCCACCCAAATACGACGGGGACATCGTGAAGCTCTACAAGCGAGTCCAGAAGCTGCTGAACCTCGATCCCGAGCGGAAGGACATCTCGGACAACCTGAAGCAGTTGCTCGGCGGGCTCGCGAGCATCGTCGCTGGACTTGCGCCGTTGCGGAACAAGATGAGTGACGCACACGTGCGCACCTACAAGCCAGCGCGGCACCACGCCAAGCTCGCGGTCAATGCGGCCAAGACGCTCCTCGACTTCGTGTACGACACGTTTGAGTACCAGAAGTCGGCGGGCAGGATCCGTGAGCATGAAGCGGTGCAGCGGTAGGACTGGAGCTCCGGAGCCCGATTCCGCTGGTCGCAGGTTCGAGTCCTGCCGGGCGCGCCCTTTCTGCGCTTCCATGGCCTACACTCCGCGCACGATGGACCGCCGTGCGCTCGCCGGGATC
>JABWBL010000186.1 GCA_013360535.1 Planctomycetaceae bacterium | reverse complement strand
CTCCGATGCCGTGCAGCGCCCCCAGTGGCAGCACCGAAGCCGTCCGGAACGCGATTCGGGAGAGCGCGGCTTCACGCGGCGCCGAACGCGAATGGTCCTTCGCCGGCCGCGCCGCCCTGCGCACCGCCTGCGCGCCCTCGTCCGGTTGTTCCCCGCCGTCCATCGAAGCGCGAGACGGTACGCCAATCCCGCTTGGGCCGCCAACGGAGGTCGCCGCCTCGAGATCACCAGGCCGAGGGCGAAGGCGCCGGTCGAGTTCGACTCTCGTTGGAGCTCGATGGGACCGGGCACGACGTCGCATCGCGCCGCGAAGGTTCGTCGCGAGGGTGACGGCAGACGCGCCAGCCGCGACGTTGGGCTGCGCGAGCGGGGCACGCGCATCGCGATCGCGGCGGGCGCCGAACCTCGCGGGCAACGGCATGGCGCTCCTGTGGACGACGAAAACCACTTTCTGCTCCGCTGCGAGCAGCTCGAGTTGCCGGGTGAGCCTTGGAATGGGCTGGCGATGGGGCGTTGACCGCGAGACGGAGAGTCGAGAGCCGTCCGAGCCGACTCCCGCAACTTCGCTCCGCGGACGGGGTGGGCGGCCAGACCGCCGCGACGCTGGAGCGACGACCTCGCGGTGGCTCGGTCGGCCGAAAGTCGCCTCCGCGGCCCCTTTTCTGGCATCAGATCCGTTTATTAGTATGCCATACCATTCTAATCGTCCGACAATGTAGCCATGAGCGCAGCCTACAACCTACTTGATCCTGCCGAGCTGTTGGCGGTCCTGCAGGGCTTCAACCCGTGGTGGACCGGGCGCCCAGTGCCGGCCCCGGCGTTCCGGCGTCTCGCGTTCGACGGGGCCTTGCGGCTCCTCGAAACGCCGGGATTGCGGCGCGCGATCCTGCTCTCCGGACCCCGGCGCGTCGGCAAGACCACGGTCCTGCACCAGCTCGCCAGTCACGTGATCGGCGCGGGCCGCGACCCGCGCAGCGTGCTCTACCTGAGCCTCGACCATCCGCTGCTGAAGCTCGTGACGCTGGCGGAACTGCTGCGGCTGTACGGCGAGCGCGTGCACGCGGAAGGGAAGCCCGCCTTGCTGCTGCTCGACGAAGTGCACTACGCACGCGAGTGGGAACTCGAGGTCAAGCAACTGATCGACCATCGCCCGGAGTTGCAAGTCGTGGCGACGGGCTCGGCCAGCGTCGTGCAGCACGGCCGGCTCGCAGAGAGTGGCGTCGGACGTTGGGTGACGCTCCACGTGCCGACGCTTTCCTTCTATGAGTTCGTCCACCTGCGCGGCGAACGCGTTCCGGAACTTCCGCAGCCGCTCGAGCGCTCGCTGCTGGCGTCGTTCAAGGCGAGCGACGCGGAACGCGCGTCGATCTCCGCCGCATTGCGGCCACTCTTGCCGTCGTTCCACCGCTACCTGCTGGTCGGCGGCTTTCCCGAGACGGCGAGACTCGACGACACGGCGCTGTGCCAGCGGCTCCTGCGCGAAGACGTGGTCGAGCGGGTGCTCAAGCGCGACATGACATCGCTGTTCGGCGTGCGCAACGTCGATGACCTCGAACGGGTGTTCATCCATCTGTGCCTGAATTCCGGCGGAATCCTCGCCCACCAGACGGTCGCGGAGGCGCTCGGCGCCAACAAGCAGACCGTCGCGAGCCACCTGCTGCATCTCGAGCAGGCCAACCTCGCCTACCGCCTCGCGCCATTCCATCTCGGCGGGAAGCAGGCGCTCAAGGCACGTTACAAGTACTACCTCGTCGACGCGGCGCTGCGAAACGCGGTGCTGCTGCGAAGCGAGGAAGCGCTTGAGCGGCCCGAGGAAATGGGCCTGATCGTGGAGACAGCCGTGCTGCGCCACTTCCACTCGTTCCACTTTCGCGAGCGCGCGCAGATGGGCTACTGGCGTGACCCCAAGACCGAACGTGAGGTCGATCTCATCGTGCGCACGCCGGCCGCGACGATCCCGATCGAGGTCAAGTACCGCGACCGCGCGACGCTGGAGGCGCGCGGCGGCCTCGCGCTCTACTGCAAGTCGGAGGCGATTCCGCGCGCCTACCTCGTGACGCGACGCGACACCGATTTTGGCGTCGATGAGCTCGAGGGTGGCGTGACGCAAGTGCTGCGCATTCCCGCGCACGTGCTGTGTTACCTGCTCGGTTCTGCCGAGCGCGCGTTGTGGAATTGACGCGTCGAGTCCAGCTCACGGCGAAGTTCGCAGCGCGCGTTGGCAGCGAGCGGCGAGTTTCTGCGCGTCGGACTTGTACCCGCGCGCGGCGGCGAGGCCTTCGCCGCAGGAGCCGGAGGCGAGCGAACGCAGCGTGCGCGCGAGGATGCGCTCGCACAGCTCGAGCGCGAGCTTGGGCTTGTCGTTCGCGAGCGCGATGCGGGCGTAGATGATCAGCACGGACGGGCAGCGCGGCTCGAGCGCATGAGCGCGCCGAACCGTACGCAACGCAGGCGCGCAACAACGGTGCTCGAGCTCGCAGTAGGCCAGGTAGTTGAGCATCTGGTGGTTTTCCGGCTCTCTGGGGAGCTCGGCGCGCAGCAACCGCTTGGCCTTCGCCCAGTGGCCATGGTTGATGTGCACCTGCACCCGGTCGAGCCACGATCCGATGCTGGCGTTGTCGCTGTCGCGCGTCTCGAGCGGCCGGTCGACGCATTTCGCATAGTCGTCCACCATGGCCGATGCCTTGGCGATGACGCCCCTCTCGGTGAGCGGCTTGCGCTCGATCCACTGGCGGTAATGCACGACTTCGTGGCTGAGCGAGCCGAGGTAAGCGGCGAGCGCGTTGTCGCGGCCGCGCTCGCGCAGCAGCTCTCGATAGTCGCCCGTCGCGATGCGGATGTAAGGCTCCTCGCGGTGATCGAAGGGCAGGAAGCACGTGGCGGACGCCGTGCCACCGTTGCGCGATTTCAGCTCCTTCCGCGGGCTCAGATACACCGGCACACGCACAGGGAAGTTCACGTACTCCCGCAGCCACCGCGCATACCTCTGCAGGCAACGCCGCACATCGCTGGGGCCTCGACGCCCGACGATGCGCAAGCCGGAGCGGCGCCGCTGCTTGCCGCGCGTGCGCCCGATGCGTGAGCGTTTGGAATCAGGACCCGACACCAGCGTTCTCACGACGGCGCCGAGCGAAGTACATGCAGGTCAGGGCGAGCACGACCACGAGAAACGTCGCGCCCCCACCGATCTCGAGCGAACTCGCTGCGACGCGGCGACCCTGCTCGATCTCCTCGGGCGTAGGTGCGAGTGAAGGAGGCGCCGCCGCGACGGTGCGGTCGATCGCCGCGCGCCCCAACCAGGTTCCGGCGGCGCCAATGGCGAGTGGAGCGAAGGCCAGCACGAGCAGGATTGCCGCCGCCCGTTCGCGCGCGCGGCCGACCAACAGCACTAGGCCAACGACAAGCAGCACGAGGCCCGAGACGAGCGCCAGTAGCCCGAGGAGCCCGGAGTTCAGGAAGTAGTCGACGAGGCTGGTGGTCTGGACCATAGGGCGAGCATCACGGTCGGGGGCTGGATCGGGAATGCCCCCAAGTCTGCCTCGAGACCGGCCTCGCGCAACGCCCATCGGTCTCCGGCCCGCTTGGGTGGGCCCCGGAACACACCGCGCGAAAGGCGAGCACGTCGCGATCTCTCGCAGCGCGCTGGCCGCGAGGCGTCAGCTCGCCGGACGCAGCGGCTTGACGCGGCGTGTCGGCCGGCTGGCGGCCAGATCGTGCTGCGCTTGCAAGTTCGTCCAGTATTCCGGCGTGGTCCCCAGCGCCCCCGCGAGCAACCAGGCGGTCTCGGCACTGACGCCGCGACGGCCGCGAACGAACTCGTTGATGCGCTGGAGCGGAATGCCCAGATGCGCTGCGAGATCGACCTGCGTGACGCCGAGCGGCACGAGGAATTCCTCGCGCAGGATTTCTCCAGGGTGAGTGGGAACGCGGTTCATGGGCTTGATGCTCTCGGACCCCAACATCGTGGGGCCGCCTGCTTGCCGATCCGTGGTAATCCACCTTCCGCACCTCGAAAGTCCTGACGGCAGTTCATCGGAGGGCCTTTCGACAGTGTGGGGCGAGCGCGTGGGCTTTGGACCTGAGCCGGCGCGCGGCGGCAAGGCCTTCTCCACAGGCTCCGGAGGCGAGGGAGCGCGGCGATCGCCCGACGATGCGCAAGCCGGAACGGCGCTTGGGAGTAGTGCGAGCCATGGGATAACGCGGGAAACGCGCCGCCCAAGGGTAACCGAGCCGCCCCAAACGCAGCGCGAGGAGCGGCGCTTGCGCGTCGTTCCTCGCGTGGAGTTGGAGTCAGTTACGGAGTCGGAGTCAGTGTCAGGCGAGCTTGCGCTCGCGGCGAGAGCGGGCCAGGGAGGTCCGCTCGCGTTCGGTCACGGGGCGACCGTGAAGTACACCGCGTTGGAGAACGAGGCGTTCACGTCGCGGTAGTAGAACTGGCAGAAGAGCGTCGAGCCGGCGGTGACGGCCGGATCGTTGCCCTGGCGCAGCCACTGGTTCAGGTCGACCGACAGGAAGCCGGTGCAGCTCGTGCCCGTCGCGTTGCCCGCCGTCGACTGGATCGGCGTGCGGACGTAGCCGGGTTCGACGCACAGGAAGCCCGAGCCGAAGGGCACGGCCTGACCGTGGCGACCGTAGAACAGGAAGCCCGTCTTCTGGTTGACGACGTTGTTCGCGCGCAGCGTGAAGGCCGCCGTCGAGGACAGGCTCGGGCTGCCGGTCGTCGTGATCGTCGCGGTGCAGCCCGACGTGCTCGTGCCCGCCGTGCAGTAGCTCGTGATCGGCAGCGGCGTGCCGCTCCACACGCGCACGCGGCCCGTGTCGAGGTTGGAGTTGTTCGTGTCGAAGGTCGGCCAGCCGACGATGAAGTCGTCGAGGCCGTCGCCGTTGACGTCCTTGCCGCCGCCGACCGAGAAGCCGAGCTGCTCATCCGTCAGCGTGCCGTAGACGCTGAAGAGCGTCGCGCCCGTGCGACCCGACCACACGCGCGCCATGCCGGCGTTCTGCACGCTCTGGTCCTTCATGCGCGCGCCGCCGATCACGTCCGCCCAGCCGTCGCCGTCGACGTCGCCGGCGAGCGCGCACACGCGGCCCATCTCGTCGTTCGAGGCGGTGCCCTTCAGGTTGTAGAGCTGCGCGCCAGTGCGGCCCGAATACACGAACACGGATCCGGAGTTGCCTCCGGCGTAGTCCGCGTTCGGGGAGCCGACGATCACGTCCGGCCAGCCGTCGTTGTTGACGTCGCGCCCGCCGTCGACCGAGTTGCCGAAGTACTCGCCCGCGGTCGCACCCTGGAAGGTGTAGAGCGTCGCTCCGGTGGCGCCGGAGTAGATGTAGGCGCGTCCCTGGTCCTGCTGGGTGTTCGTCGTCTGCGGCGCGCCGACGATGACGTCGGCCTTGCCGTCCTTGTTGACGTCGCCGGCGGCGGAGACGCTGTAGCCGAGCACCGAGACGCCCGAGGGCGAGTTGAAGGTGCGCAGCACCGAGCCGTTGAGGCCCGAGAAGATGCGCGCCTCGCCGACGTTGGCCGTGTTCGAGCCCTTGCCGTAAGGCGCGCCGACGATCACGTCCGCGCGGCCGTCGCCGTTGGTGTCGCCCGCGCCGTCGACCGACAGGCCGAACCAGTCGCCGGCCTGGTCGCCGTACCACGTGTAGAGCACCGCACCCGTGCGGCCGGACCACACGCGCGCCATGCCGGAATTGGTGCCGTTCTGGTCGTGCAGCGGGGCTCCACCGACGATGTCGGGGTAGCCGTCGCCGTCGACGTCGCCGGCGCTGGCGACCGACTCGCCGAGGCGATCGCCGGCCGCGAGGCCGTGGAAGGCGTACAGGAGCGCGCCGGTGCGGCCGTTGGTGACGCGGATCGAGCCGGAGGACGTGCCGTTGACGCTGGCGTACGGGGCGCCGAAAGCGAGCTCGGCCTGACCGTCGCCGTCGAGGTCGCCGATGACCGTGCAGGAGCGGCCGAGCTGGTCGCCGGCGGCGGCGCCGGTGTTGATCTGCAAGGTGGTCTGCGCCGAGAGCGTGGCTGCAGCGAGCGCGACGGCGAGCGACGCGGACGAAACGGAGCGTGTGATCATCGATTCCCCTGTGGCCCCGGTCGGGCCTTCGATTTCGGACGGTGGATGGGTCCGCGGGGCGACAGATCGCGCTCGGGCGCGCTGCTCGGCCGTCCCCACGGCGAGTCAAGCGTTCTTCTTCACTTCGGGCCCGGCACCCCCCTCAGGGTGTCGCGCTCGTGCAGCCAACTTCGTTCGGCCTGACCCGCGGGCTTGAATCTCCTCCCCCCGAATCCGTCCGAGCGAACGCGATCTTGTGGAAAAAGCCCCTCGCGGCGCCAGAGGCGAGCGAAGGACTTTCCGTTCGGAGCGCGTCCTCCCTGCGGACGCACGGCGCCCGGCGGATGTTCCGCTAGCGGGGTTCGAGGAATCGTGCGCACTCGTCCGCGAGCCGCAACAGGGCGCCCCGCTGGGCCTCGAGCACCGGCTGGGGGTCGTCCAGGAGGCGCCAGTGGCCATTCCAGACGCTGACGCCGAGCCCCGCCGCCTGCTCGCGCGGCACCCGCGCGTGTTCGCCGAGAAGGACGCCCCTCAGTGGCCGCACTTCTTCGCGATGCTCGGCGAGGCCGAGATCAACCGACCCGCGGGCCTCCTCTACAGCGCGGACGAGTACCGCGGCTACGTGGGCCCGCTGGTCGTGGGCATGGGCATCGCGGGCGCGGGCACGGCGCTGATCCTGAAGCCGCGCCGCGTGGACCTGTTCTTCCTGCTCGTCGGCGCGATGGTGCTCACCCGCGGCGTGAGCGGGCCGAACGCCCCGTTCGTGGTCCTGTCGCGGCTGCCGCTGTTCCACCAGCTTAACGTCCCGTCGCGGTGGATCATCGTCGTCGACCTCGCCATCGCCGGCGCCGCCGCGGTGGCGCT
>JABWBL010000185.1 GCA_013360535.1 Planctomycetaceae bacterium | reverse complement strand
CCCCTCTTCGAGCCCCACAGAAGGGTCGCAAGGACGGCGAGCGCGACGGTCAGGACGGCAAGGAAGCGGTACATGCAAATCGTTTCAGGACAAAGAGTTACGTCGGCATCTCACCTTGACGGTTCCGCGTGTGCATGGTAGCGTACGGGGCTTCCTGATGGAGCCCCCCGTCGACACGCCTGAGACGCCCGGCGAAGGCGCCCCCTTCTCGCGGGACCCGCCGGACCGGATCAAGAACCTCCTCATCGAGGAGGAGATGAAGACGAGCTACCTGCGCTACGCGATGAGCGTCATCGTGTCGCGGGCGCTCCCGGACGTGCGGGACGGGCTGAAGCCCTCCCAGCGGCGGATCCTCGTCGCGATGCACGACCTGAACCTGACGCCCGGGGCGAAGTACAGGAAGTGCGCGAAGATCGCGGGCGACACGTCGGGCAACTACCACCCGCACGGTGAGGCCGTCGTCTATCCGACGCTCGTCCGCATGGCGCAGGACTTCGCGATGCGCACGCCGCTGATCCAGGGCCAAGGCAACTTCGGCTCCGTCGACGGCGACCCGCCGGCCGCGATGCGTTACACCGAAGCGCGCATGACGCAGGCCGCAGCGGACATGCTCGACGACCTCGAGAAGGACACCGTCGACTTCGTCCCGAACTACGACGGCGCGCGCAAAGAGCCGACGATCCTGCCGAGCCGTTTCCCGAACCTGCTGTGCAACGGCAGCAACGGCATCGCGGTCGGCATGGCGACGTCGATCCCGCCGCACAACCTCGGCGAGATCTGCGACGCGATCCGTCGCGTGATCGACGAGCCGAGCGTGACGATCCAGCAGTTGATGGAGATCGTGCCGGGCCCGGACTTCCCGACCGGAGCGACGATCTGCGGCCGCAAGGGCATCCACGACGCGTACACGACGGGCCGCGGCCAGATCACGCTGCGCGCGAAGACGGCGATCGAAGAGGACAAGAAGGGCCGCAAGTCGATCATCGTCACGGAGATCCCGTACCAGCTCAACAAGACGCAACTGATCGAGACGATCGCCGATCACGTGAAGGCCGGCGACATCCCCGCGGTGTCCGACATCCGCGACGAATCCGACCGCGACGGCATGCGCATCGTCATCGAGCTGAAGAAGGGCGAGGACGAGAACGTCACGCTGAACCAGCTCTTCAAGTTCTCGCAGCTCGAGAGCACGTTCTCGATCATCAACATCGCGCTGGTCGACGATCGGCCGCGCACGTTGACGCTGAAGGAACTGATCGACTGCTACATCAAGCACCGCCGCGACGTCATTCGCCGGCGCACGCGCTTCCTGCTGGCGAAGGCCGAAGCGCGACTGCACATCGTCGAAGGCTTGCGCATCGCCGTCGACCACATCGACGAAGTGGTGCGGACGATCCGCGCGGCGAAGGACATCGACACCGCGCGCGCGCAGTTGATGGAGAAGTTCCAGCTCTCCGAGATCCAAGCGGTCGAGATCCTGCGCATGCAGCTGCAGCGCCTGACGGGTCTCGAGCGCGACAAGCTCGAGGAGGAGCGCAAGAACCTCATCGTCGAGATCGACAACTATCGGAAGATCCTCGCCGACCAGCGTCTGGTCGACGATCTGATCCGCGGCGACCTCGACGACATGAAGTCGTCGCACAAGAGCCCGCGCCGCACGCAGATCGTCGCGCCGATCGACGCGATCGAGGACGAGGACCTGATCCCCGACGAGACGATGGCCGTCACGGTCAGCCACGCCGGCTACGTGAAGCGCCTGCCGCTCGACACGTATCGCCGCCAAGGGCGCGGCGGCGTCGGCATCACCGGCGGCGACTCGAAGGACGAGGACTTCCTCGAACACCTGTTCGTCGCGCAGAACCACGACTCGATCCTCGCGTTCACCGATCGCGGCAAGGTGCATTGGGTCAAGGTGCACCAGGTCCCGCAGTTGTCGCGCCAGAGCAAGGGCCGCAGCTTCGCGAACCTGCTGCGCCTCGACGAAGGCGAGAAGGTCACGTCGATGATCCCCGTGCGCGACTTCACGCGCGGGTACCTGTTCATGGCGACGCGCTCGGGCATGGTGAAGATGACGCCGCTGGTCGCGTTCTCGCGGCCGAAGATGGGCGGCATCATCGCGCTCGGACTGAAAGAGGACGACGCGCTCGTCGGCGTCACGGTCGTCGGTCACAACGACGAAGTGATGCTCGGCACGCGTTCCGGCCTGGCGATCCGCTTCCCGACGTCGAAGCTGCGGCCGATGGGTCGCACCGCGCGCGGCGTCTGGGGCATCCGGCCCGAGGGCGACGACCAGGTCATCGGCCTCGTCGTCGTCGACACGACGGCGCACGTGCTGACGGTCGGCGCGAACGGCCTCGGCAAGCGCACCGAGTTCGGCGAGTACCGGATCACGAATCGCGGCGGCAAGGGCATCATCAACATGAAGGTCACCGAACGCACCGGTGACGTCGTCGCGATCAAGGCCGTCCGCGAAGGCGACGACCTGATGATGATGACGAAGGACGGCATGGTCGTGCGCATCGCGATCGGCGGCATCTCGGTGATCGGCCGCAACGCGCAGGGCGTCAAGCTGATCTCGGTCCGCGAAGGCGACCGCGTCGTCGCCGTCGCGCCGACCGTCAAGGACGACACCGAAGGCGAAGCGCCGCGCGCGCTGACCGACGAGCCCGTGGTCACCGAACTGCCGCCGGAGGGCGACGACGCCGGCGACGAACCCGACGTGACGGACGACGATCCGAAGGAGTGATCCCGTGAGCGACGAACTCGAGGTCCCCGACGAGAAGCCCGCGGATTCGCCGTTCCGGCCGATTCCCGAGCTGCTCGAGGAGATGCGCTCGGGGCGGATGATCGTGCTCGTCGACGACGAGGATCGCGAGAACGAGGGCGACATCTGCTGCGCCGCGCAGTTCGTGACGCCGGAGATCATCAACTTCATGGCGAAGCACGCGCGCGGGCTGATCTGCCTCGCGCTGGATTCGCAGATCGTCGATCAGCTCGAGCTGCCGCTGCAGTCGAACGAGAACACGTCCAAGTTCGGCACGGCGTTCACGGTGTCGATCGAAGCGCGCAGCGGCGTGACGACCGGCATCTCGGCGGCCGACCGCGCACGGACGATCCAGACCGCGATCAAGGACGACGCGAAGCCGTCCGATCTCGCGCGCCCTGGCCACGTGTTCCCGCTGCGCGCGAAGGACGGCGGCACGCTGGTCCGCGCGGGACAGACCGAAGGCATCGTCGATCTCGCGGGACTCGCCGGCCTGAAGCCGGCCGGCGTGATCTGCGAGATCATGAACGACGACGGCACGATGGCGCGCATGCCGGAGCTCGAGCTCTTCGCCAGGAAGCACGGGCTCCTGATCTGCACGATCGCCGACCTGATCGCGTACCGCCGCCAGCACGAGCGCCTGATCGAGCCGCTGCAGATGGACCTGCCGATGCCGACGCGCTACGGCACGTTCGTGGCGCACATGTTCCGCTCGAAGATCGACGGCAAGGAGCACGTGGCGCTCACCGTCGGCATGCCCGGGCCCGGCCTCGACGGCCCGCGCGGCGAGGTGGCGGAGCCCGTCACCGTGCGCGTGCACTCCGAGTGCCTGACCGGCGACGTGTTCCACTCGCTGCGCTGCGACTGCGGGCCGCAACTCGACAAGGCGCTCGAGATCCTCGGGCGCGAGCCGCGCGGAGTGCTCGTCTACATGCGACAGGAAGGCCGCGGCATCGGGCTCGAGAACAAGCTCAAGGCCTACAAGCTGCAGGACCAGGGCCTCGACACCGTCGAGGCCAACGCCGCCCTCGGTTTCCCCGCCGACCTGCGCGAGTACGGCCTCGGCGCGCAGATCCTGCGCTACCTCGGCGTGCGCAAGATGCGCCTGCTCACCAACAACCCCAAGAAGATCGCCGGCCTCGCCGGCTACGGCCTCGAGGTCGTCGACCAGCTCCCGCTCTCGACGCCGCCCAACCCCTCGAACTCGCGCTACCTGCGCACCAAGCGCGAGAAGCTCGGCCACCTGCTGCCGCCGGAGAACGGTTAGCGCGACTTCACCAGCTTCTCCAGGTACGTGATGAAGGCCTGCTGGAGGGCCACCACGTCGATGCCTTCGAGCGCGCGCTCGAGAGCGCTGGAGTTGTCCGTGCGTTGCCGGAGCTCGGCCAGCAGTCGGCGTTCGAAGGCCATCGCGGCCTCGTTGCGGCCGCAGCGGAGGAAATGCACCACGGCCCAAGCCTGCGCGTAGTTGCTGTTCGCGTTCCGCATGAAGCCGTAGTCGTTCAGGCGGAAGAAGGACCGCAGGTCGACCAGCACGGTCATGTGGCGCAGTTCCTCGAGCCGCCCGGCGTTCAGCGCGTCGTCCGTCCAGGCGCCGTCGCTCGACTTGCAGGCCGAGATGTACTCCGCAAGGCCTTCGTCGTACCAGCGCGGGACATCTCCCAGCGCGAGATCCAGGTAGCGGTGCACGCACTCGTGTCGCAGCGCCAGCACCAGCTCGGCGCGGCTCAACTGGTTCCACGCGACGATCTGGTGCACGCTGCGACTGTAGATGCCGACCGTGTTCTCGAGTCCGTCCTGCGCGATGCCGCGGATGTAGTCGTCGTAGCTGGACCTGCCCGAGAACACGAACACGCGCGTCGGTGTCGCCGGCCGATCCAGCCTGCCGAGCAGGCGCTGGCAGTCCATCCACACGTCTTCCAGCGTCCGACAGGCCAGCTTGGCCGTGGCGGTGTCGACGTCGGTGTTCACGAGGAAGTGCGGCGAGGCCTGCGACATCGTGGTGCGCCAGGGCGGTCCGACCGTCGCCTTGGCGAGCCGGACGCGCAAGGCCTCGAACTCGCTCGTCGGGCCGACGAGCTCGACGCCCCGCTCGATCACGGCGCGCGCCTCGTCGTGGCGGCCGGCAATCAGGAGCAGCTCGGCGAGCATCTCGTTCACCAGCTGCGGCTCGCGGTCCTGCCGCGCGAGCTGCTCGAGGATCGCGCACGCGTCCTCGCGCCGCTCGACCTGCGTCAGGAACTCCGCGTGCAGGAACTGCGTCGCGAAGTCCGGCGGCACGAGCTTGGCGCGCGACTCGAGTCGATCGACGACCTGCGCGGGTCGCTTCAGGTCGCCGTAGCAGAGCGCGAGCAGCAGGTCGCGCGCGGACTGCGGCAGCTGCTCGTCGTTCAACTCGAGCAGGACGGTGACCATCGCGGCCGACGAGCCGGAGGCGCGGCCCTCCAGGATGCGCTGGATGAGTTCGGACTGGAACGGCGTCCCTTTCTCCAGCACGGTCACATCGCTGAACAGTCGCCGGATGGCTTCTTCGCGCGTCTCGGACGGCTTGGCCTCGGGCCACGCCGCGAACTCCTCCGGCACGACCCACTTGGCCTCGAACGCCGTGCGTTCTTGCTGCACGCGCGCATCGATCAGCCCGTCGATCCAGCCCGGATCGACGATGCCCGTCACGACGAGCTTGGTGAAGTCCTGCCCCGTCGAGATCCCCAGCCGTCCTTGCGCCCCGCTGTCCCATTCGGCACTCATCGCCTGCTTGCCGTCGTAGCGAAAGCTGACGACACGGGGTCTCACGGAAACTTGCACGGTCGCTGGCTTCTTCGACGTGCGCTCCTCGACCTCACCCTCCGCGAGGGCTTCCACCTCGTCCCCCTGGAGCGCGAACAGCTGGTGTGCCTTGTGCAGGCGACCGTCCTGCGTGCGAATGCCGACGCGCACCAGACACGAACGATCGCCTTCGATCCCGACGAGCAGCGTCATCCTGGAGAGCGGTTCAGGCTCGCCCTCGAGTTCGATCGTGTAGGAACCGGAGAAGTGCATCGGGTGCACGAGAAGCTCGCCGTCCTTCGCGAAATCATCGAGGTGGTCCGGCGAGTACTGCACGCAGATGCGGCCCGAGGTCGCGTCGTAGGAGATCAACTTGCCCGAGATGCACGTCTTCGCGTCGGGCTCGCGCGTCACTTGCCAGAAGGCGCACTTGCGCACGAGCTCACGGATCTCCGCCAGGCGCGGGCGCACGTAACTGGCGCCGGCGTGTCGCCGCAGGAGCTCGAGCCACGCCGCGTGCGCGACCTTCCACAGGCGCCGTTGCGTGGACACACTCGCTGCCTCGAACTCGGCGGCGAAGGAAGTTGCATCCGCGGGCACCACGTTGGGCGCCGTGGGCGACGACGGGGTCCCCTGGGCGCGCGCTTCGCCGGGCAAGGCGAGCAACGCCAGCGCGAGCATCCATCCCGCGCGGGAAGCGGAGATCGGGTTCATGGGCGGATCGTAGCGGTCGGGTGATTCGGATGCCCACGGTCGGCCCAGACGGTCGAACCGGCGCTATCGTCCGCGTCAGGAGACCTACCCCCATGCTGAAGAAGATTGCAATCACCGTCGTCATCCTCGTCGTCCTGCTGGTGCTCGTCGGCTTCCTGCTCGGCACCGAATTCAAGGTGACGCGCAAGGTCACGATCCAGGCCGACGTCGCCAAGGTGCACGAGCTGTGCGGCGAGCTGCGCAACTGGGACAAGTGGGCGCCGTGGCAGGAGGACGACCCGTCGATCGTCACGACCTACGGCGCGACGACGACCGGCGTCGGCGCGAGCCAGACCTGGACCGGCAGGGACGGCAACGGCGAACTCACGCTCACCCAGTGCGACCCCGCGACGGGCATCGCCTACGACATGGTTTTCATCGACGGCGAGACGCGCATGCCGTCGAAGTCGTGGATGAGCTACACGCCCGCGGCCGGCGGCGTCGAGGTCGAGTGGGGCATCGAGGGCGACTTCAAGCCGCTGCCCGTGATCGGCGGCTATTTCGGCACGTTCGCCGACTCGCTGATGGGCCCGATGTTCGACAAGGGGCTCACCAAGCTGAAGCAGCAGTGCGAGGCGAAGTGACCGCCTAACCGCGGCGCGGCGGCCGGTTGCCGTCGCGCGGCGGCGGGCCGCCGGCCCC
>JABWBL010000184.1 GCA_013360535.1 Planctomycetaceae bacterium | reverse complement strand
CTCGGCCGCGACGGCCACGGCGATCTCCTCGTGGGTGCGCGCGCCGATCGGCAGGCCCATCGGCGTCCGCACGCGCGCGAGGAAGTCGGCGCTCACGCCGACGGCGGCCAGCTTCTCGAACAGCTGCACCTTCTTGGCGCGGCTCCCGATCATGCCGAGGTACTTCGGCCGCGCGCCGGCGCGGAAGAGCGCCTCGAGCACCTCGCCATCCTTGTCGTGCCCACGCGTCACCGCGATCACGTACAGGTCCTCGCCGGGGGCGAAGCGCGCCGCGAGGTCGCCGAACTCGCCGCACAGGAGCTCGTTCGCCTCCGGATGGCGCTCGCGCGTCACGAACACGTCGCGGTCGTCGGCGACCGTGACGTGGAAGCCAGTCAAGGCCGCGAGCTTCGCGATCGCGCCGGACACGTGCCCGCCGCCGAACAGCACGAGGCGCGGCACGACGATCGGGTCGACGAAGATCTCGAGCTGGCCACCGCACAGGAGGCCGCTGTCGGGGTAGTCGCGCTCGTTGAGAGCGAACGAGAGGGTGCGCGCGCGCTCGTCCTGCATCGCGGCGAGCGCGGCCTCGAGCACCTCCGCCTCGAGGCACCCGCCCCCCACCGTGCCAAGGAAGCTCCCGTCGCGCCGGACGAGCATCTTCATCGTCGTCTTGCCCGGCGTGGAGCCGACGGTTTTCGTGATCGTGCACAACGCGCACGGCTCACCAAGCTTCTGCAGGCGGACGAGCTCCTCGTAGACGTCGGACATCGTGCCGCCGAGGATAGCGCGCGCCCGTCCTCGTCGTGGGCCCCGCGGCGGTGCGCTGTCGCACTCACCTCACTGCCAGAAGTAGTGCCATCCCGCGTCGAACTTCACGCTCTCACCCGGCTCGAGCTTCGCCTTCCAGCGGAACTCCGCGAAGCCGTTGAAGCGGAACCACCAGTAGGGCCAGTTCCACCAGCCCCACCAGCTCACGCCGCGCACCTCCGCGCCGAGGCTGGCGAGGTCGAGTTGCTTCAGCGCGCCTTCCTGCCCGACGGAATCGGCCACGCCCAGCACCCGCCGCCGCACCTCGAGCTCGACCGCCTGCCCCTTCTCGTTGCGCAGCGTGATCGCGCCCGCGATGTCGATCCGGCCGTAGTTGTTGCCGTTCCAGCGTTCCGCATTGGGAGTGCGACCGGCCTCGCGCTCCTCGAGCTCGACACACACCTCGATCGCCGGGTTGATCTCGAGATCCGTCTCGACGCCCGTCGGCGTGTAGCGCATCTGACCCTGCGCGAGCACGCGGCCACGCGAGAGCACCAGCGCCGGCGCGGTCGTCAGCGGCGCGTCCGACGTGTTCTTGAGGCGCAGCACGTGCATCACTTTCGGCGCCGCGAGCGCCTTCGCGAGCTCCATCACGCGCTCGGACTGCAGTTGCTCGCGCAGCTCCAGCGGCGGCGAGAACGGCACTTCGAGCGTGTAGACATCGCGGTAGCTGAGCTCGAACTCGCGCAGCGGCAGCACCATGCGCTCACCCTTCGCCAGCGTCACATGCTTGACCGTGAACACGTACAGGTCCTCGGCCGCCTCGCTGCCCGCGGGCACCGTTTCCGCCGGCGCGTCGCCTTGCCGCGGCGCGTAACCGGCCACCTGCGTGCGCAGCGAGTTGGAGAGCACGTTCGAGAAATTCTGGCCGAAATCCATCGCCGCCGAGACACGCGCGAGCTCCTGCTGCAGCGCGATCGGATCGACGAGGTCCTTGAACTCGAAGCTGGGCACGCCGACGACGAGGTTGACCGTCGCGTCCTTCAGGTCGATCAAGTCGTTCTGCAGCGAGGCCTCCATCTGCACGCGCGCCTTCCCGTTGCCGTCGATGTCGAGCTTGTAACTCGGCACCCAGCGCAGACCCTCCTGCACGTACACGACCCCGACCTTCGAGTCCTTCGTCACGCTGTCGAGCTTGAGCGTGAGCCGCTCGCTGCGTGTCTTCGCGCGAATCGTGCGCGCGGGTTGCCCCTCGATCTCGATCCAGCGCACGCCGTGCAACTGCAACGCACGCGAGCCCGCCTCGCCCTCGAGCACGACCACCGACGCGTTGCTGTCCGAATCGCTGCGCCGCGGCAAGGGCCGCAGGACGCCGCTGAATTCCTCACCGGTCGCATCCTTGATGCGTGCCTTGCGGCCGACATTCGCTTCGACGAGCTGCTGCAAGTCGATCGCATCGACGTCGCGCTCGCTCTCGACATACCCCGACTTCGCGTGCACGAGCCGCGCCCCACCCGTCGCGTACGGCCAGAACGTTCCGAGCACCGGCACCGGCAGCTCGGTGAGCACGACCTCGCCACCCTGCGGCGCCTCCTGTTCCCGCAACACGTACGCGTGGCCATCCTTGAACACCGTCACCTCGCGCACGGGCAGCGCGCGCTCCTGCGTCGCCGCCGCGACGGCAACCTGCGGGCGCGCGAGCGCGCAGGACGGGAACGACAGCACGAACGGAACGAGCAGCGTCAGCGGTTTCATCGGTCGTTTTCCTTGGTCAATGCGGCCGGTTCGGTGCCGCGCGAGCATCAGACGGACGGCGCCAGCGTTCCGTTGTGACGCCCAAGTAACAAGGTCGCTCCGCTAGGATGCGCGCCAGCCCCTGGAGCCCCACGCATGCACCTTCGTCCGTACGTACTTCTCGCCCTCTTCGCCGCCGCCTGTCAGGGTGAGCCGCAACCGGCACCCGTCGCAGCTCCGGTCGAGGTTCGTGCGCCCGCGCCTGCCGCCGAAACGCTCTTCGACGGCGCGACGCTCGCGAACTGGGACGGCGATCCGCGCTTCTGGCGCGTCGAGAACGGCTGCATCGTCGGCGAGAGCACGACCACGAACCCGTGCAACGCGACGACGTACCTCCTGTGGCGCGGCGGAGCGCTCGAAGACTTCGAGCTCGAGCTCGACTTCCGTCTCACCGGCGGCAACAGCGGCGTGCAGTTCCGCAGTGAAGATCGCGGCGGCTGGCAAGTCGCCGGTTTCCAGGCCGATCTCGAGGACGGGCCGAACTGGAGCGGTTGCCTGTACGAGCAGGACGGCGCGGGTGTCGTCGCGACCCGCGGCGAAGAAGTGCTGCTCGACGGCAACGGCGCGCGCAAGGAGCGTTTTGGCGACGGTGCGAAGTTGCTCGAGCTCGTCAAGCCGCGCGAATGGAACCGCTATCGCATCGTCGCGCGTGGCGAGCGTGTCGAGCTCTCGATCAACGGCACGCTGTTCACGAGCGTCGTCGACTTGCGGCCCGAGCGCCGGCTCGCCGGGTTGCTCGCGCTGCAATTGCACGCGGGCCCGCCGATGAAGGCCGAGTACCGCAACTTTGAGCTGCGCCGCTCGCCCAAGGCCGACGCACGCGCCGTCGTCGCGCCCGCGCCGAAGCCCGCCGTCGCGAGCGACGGTGCGCACCGCATCAGCCCGAATTTTCAGGGCACAAAACCCAACTGGATCTGGTCGAGCGCCGACTCGCCCGACTGGGACACGATCGTGCTCGCGCGCAACTTCCAGCTCGCAACTCCGCCCGTGCGCACGCTGCTGCGTGGCAGCGCCGACAACCACGTGCGCGTGTTCCTGAACGGCCAGCTCGCGCTCGCCAACGACGACTGGGCGCAGGCGCTCGAGGTCGACGTTTCGAAGCTCGTGAAGGATGGCGACAACGAGCTCATCGCGCTCGCGTGGAATGAAGGTGGCATCGCCGCCGCGTGGTTCGAGCTCGTCGCCGAGCGCGACGGCGCGCGACCGCTGCGTGTGTTGAGCGACGGAAGCTGGACCGCGCAACGGCTCTCGATCCACACCGACCGCGCGATATGGACGCCGGCTGCGCTCGATCGCTCGCGCTTCTCGCCCGCGCACGTCGTCGGCGGTTTCGGCATGGCGCCGTGGGGCTCGCTCGCGTTCGCCGCACCCGCCGCCGTCGCCGACGAGCGCGCCCTGCCCGCCGAGGACCTCGTGCTGCTGCCCGGTTTCCGCGCGGAATTGCTGTATTCCGTGCCGAAGGCGCAGCAGGGCTCGTGGGTTTCCTTGTGCGAGGATCCCGCCGGCCGTTTCTACACGAGCGACCAGTACGGCGGCCTGTTCCGCATCTCGGTCGGCACGACGGCGGCCGACACGAAGGTCGAGCCCGTGCCGATCGAGCTCGGCAGCGCGCACGGCCTGTGCTGGGCCTTCGATTCGCTCTACGCCGTCGTCAGCGAGAGCTCCGGCCGCGACAACGGCCTCTATCGCGTGCGCGACACCGACGGCGACGACGTGCTCGACAACGTGCAGCTCCTGCGCAAGTTCGAGGGCGGCGGCGAGCACGGCCCGCATGCGGTCGTGCTCAGCCCCGATGGCACGGGCCTGTGGATCGTCGGCGGCAACCACACGCCGCTCCCGGAGCCGATCGATGTCTATTTGCGGCCGAAAAACTGGGCCGAGGACATCCTGCTGCCGCGCATCGAGGATCCCAACGGTCACGCCGTCGGCATTCGCGCGCCCGGTGGCTGGATCGTCGTCACCGACTCGGAGGCCAAGCGCTGGACGCTTTTCTGCGCGGGCTTCCGCAATGCCTACGACATCGCGTTCAACACCGATGGCGAGCTCTTCACGTTCGACTCCGACATGGAGTGGGACATCGGCACGCCGTGGTACCAGCCCACGCGCATCTTCCACTGCGTGAGCGGCGCGGATTACGGTTGGCGCGGCGGCCCGGGCAAGATGCCGCCGGATTACCCCGATACGTGGCCGAGCGTCGTCGACATCGGGATGTCCTCGCCGACCGGCGTCACGTTCGGCACCGGCGCGAAGTTCCCGCAGAAGTACCAGCGCGCGATGTTCGCGCTCGATTGGGCTTACGGGAAGGTCTACGCCGTGCACATGGAGCCGAAGGGCTCGACGTACACAGGCTCGTTCGAGGAGTTCGCGAGCGGACGCCCGTTCCCCGTCACCGACATCGTGATCGGCAAGGACGGCGCGATGTACATCACGACCGGCGGGCGCCGCACGCAGTCCGGGCTCTATCGCATCACTTGGGCGGGAGCGCCGGAGGCGATCGACTCGGTCGCAGCCGGCCGTTCGCAGCAAGCAATGCCCGACTTCGAGCTGCGGCACGCTTGCGAAGATGCGTACGCCGGTTCGTCGGGGAACGACTTCGAGTCGACCGAAGCCGCGGAAGTGCTCTCGGGCTATCTCTCGAGTGGCCGCGGTTTCACGGCGCGCGCCGCTCGCCTTGCTCTTCAGAACTTCGATCCGAAGCACTGGTATGACGGAGCTGTGATCGGAAACACGCAGGCGCTGATCGCGCTGCTCAATACGCATCCACAGGAGTACGGCGGCGCCGTCGTCGATGCTCTCGAGGCCTCGTTTCAGTCTCCAGGCGAGCTGAGGCTGGTGGAGAAGTTGCGCGTCACCGCGCTCGCGCTCTGCCGCGCGCCGCAAACCAAAGACGCTCTCGTCGCGCGCGTGCGCCCGCTGCTCGAAAAACTCTACCCCTACGGCTCGGCGCGCATCGATCGTGAGCTGCTGCAGGTGCTCGTCGCGCTCGACTCCCCGCGCGCCCTCGTTCCCGCGCTCGACGTGCTCGAGAGCAACGCTCCGCAGGAAGAGCGCATCTGGGCCGCCTACTGCCTGCGGGTCGCGGGCGCGGGCTGGACGCCGGAGCTGCGAGAGCGTCAGTTCCGCGGCCTCGCGAGCCTGCTCGAAGTCGCCAAGGGCGGCCACAGCCTGCGCAAGTACATCGAGGAAATCCGCCGCCAGAGCGCCGAGTTCCTCGACGACGACACGCACGCGCTCGTCGCGCCGTTCCTCGCGATCGACGTCGCGTTCTTCCTCGCGACGCTGGTCAAGATCCCCGATGGCGGCTGGGTCTCGCTGTTGATGGCGGCGCTCGTGTTCACCGTCATCGCGGTGTGGGTGAGCCAGCGCGGCGCGGCGCAGCGCCGGGCGGAGGCGGATGCGCTGCCGCTCGCCGATTTCGTCGCGCGCATCGCCGAGAAGCAGAAGGCGGCGCCGGGAGGAAACGGCACGCGGCGCGTGCCGGGCACCGCTGTCTTCCTGTCGCAGCGCGCCGGCGTGGTGCCGCACGCGCTGCTGCACAATCTCAAGCACAACCACGTGTTGCACGACCGCGTCGCGATCGTCACGGTGGAGACCGCGGACCGGCCCTGGGTGCCGCTCGCCGAGCGCGTCGAGTTCGAGAAGCTCGGCTGCGGCTTCTACCGCATCCGCGCGCGCTACGGCTTCATGCAATCGCCGAACGTACCGGCCGTCCTCGAGCAGTGCGACGGCCGCGAGGGCTTCGCCGCCGAGCCGATGACGACGTCCTACTTCTCCGGGCGCGACAAGTTCATCGCGCGCGCCGCCCACGGGCTCGGCCGCTGGCGCGAGGCGATGTTCATCTTCCTGCAGCGCAACGCGATCAGCGCCGCCGACTTCTTCCGCATTCCCGCCAACCGCACCGTCGAGCTCGGCACGCAGATCGAAATCTAGCGCCCCTCGCGCCCGGGCCGGGGATCGCCGCGCCCCGGATCAGCGCGACGCCTTGCTCGCGCGGCCCTGCACGTGGCCCGGAATTTCGGGGCCGAACTGCACCCAGGCGTGCTTCTTCTCTTCCCACACCGAGCGCGCCGGCGGCGGGAACGCCGGATCTGCGAACGACCCGACCGCGATGCCCCAGGTGCCGGGCAAGAGTTCGGATTCCCAGAACAGGTTGGAGCCGCAGTCCGGGCAGAAGCGGTTGTGCATCGTGCGGCCGTCGCCGCCGGGCCGCGCGAATTCCTTGTAGGCGCCGCTGACCGCCACCTTGTCTTTCGGATAATAGGCGCCGACGCCGAACGGCGAGCCGGTGCGCCGCTGGCATTCGGTGCAGTGGCAGGCCAGGACGACGGCGGGCTCGCCCTCCGCCGTCACGCTCAGCTTGCCGCACGCGCATCGCGCCGTCCTGCCCATCGCGCCCTCCCCGG
>JABWBL010000183.1 GCA_013360535.1 Planctomycetaceae bacterium | reverse complement strand
GCGCCCCGAGGGCCGCACTCGACGCGCAGGCCGCCGAGAACGAGCGCCTCAAGCGCCGCATCGCCGAGCTCGAGCGCGACCGCTGACCGGTCGCCGCCCCCCGCTCACCACTTCTTGCCCTTCTTCTTCACGTACTTGTCGATCGTCTCGTAGATCTCCTTGCTGCTCTTGCCCTTGGCGAGCATGCGCAGGAAGAGCCGCCGGACCTTGAGGTTGGTCCAGTCCATGTTCGGGTCGGCGCCGTATTGCTTGGCCGTGTTGGACCACGTGCTCTTGAACTTCAGCCAGTTCCAGCCCGACAGCATCTGGTCGATGCGCACGAGGCCCTCGTTCAGGCCCACCATGAACGCGGCGCGCCCCTGATCCCACTCCTGCGGGCGCGGGGGCACGATCGGAGGCAGGCCGGAGTCGACGCGCCGCTTGGACGCGCCCTTCATGCCGCCCTCGATGTGGTTGCGGAAGCGTCGCCACAGCTCGTCGAGGTCGGTGAGCGAGTCCATCACGAACCCGGGGGCGAGCGCGGGCGGTTTCCCGAGCGGGTCGTAGGTCTGCTGCTGGTGCGCGCTCGGGACCTGGTTGCCGACCTGGCGCGTGATCAGGCGCAGCCAGTCGGACGGCTTGAGCGGCTGGTTGGGGTCGAGCGGTCCCCATGACAGCTTGTGCACGTCGTTGAGCATGCCCTGGAAGCTCACGAGCACCGCCGTCGAGTCGATCGACGCCAGCTGCCCGTCGGCCGTGAACATGATGTTCCCGGTGTTGATGTTGTCGAAGCGGTCCCCGTTCCCGATGAGCGCGTCCGCGGCGCACAAGAGCCCGAGGTTCTTCATCAGCTTCTGGTCGCGGAGCATGCTCCGCAGGCCGTACTGCTCGCGGTACTCGTCGCCGAACTCCTTGACCCCGCTCTGGGTCTCCATGATCAGGAACGTGCCGGCGTTCTCGTAGTGACCGAGCACCTCGCCCCAGCGATCCTTGTGCGGCCCCGGCTGGGCCGCGAACTCACGCAGGCGCGTCACCAGCGCCTCGCCCTCCGCGCTCATGCGCTTGATGCCCTCGGAGTTGGGCGACTTGGCGTTGGCGATCTTCGAGAGCACCTTCTCGGCGAACTTGGTCGGCGCCGCGGTGCCCTGGATCGGCTTGATCACGAAGTCCGCCGTGCTCGGCTTCTCCTTGGACGGAACCGGTCTCGTCCACGCGAACGCCACGCCGACCGCGCCGCCCCCGGAGGGATGGACCGACTTCAGGTCACGCAGCCACTTGACCGGGCCCCACTTCAGCACGTCCTTGGGTTGCACGTCGAGTTCCTTGCGAGCTCTTGGGGAGTCGCCGAGCGGCTCCGCGAGCCGCCCCGGCGCGCGCAATCTACCGTGCGGCGCGCTCGTCGGGCGGCTGCGCCGTGGGCAAACACGCGACGAAACCAGAAGAGCCGGCCGCCCCGTGAAGGCGACCGGCCCCGCATGCATCCCGATGCCCGTCGATCCGCTGCGCGGACCTCAGGCACCCACGATCACGGCTGGTAGGTCAACTCGACCGCGTTCGTCAGGCTCGTGGTCTTGCAGGACGAGGGATCCCTGAACCACGCCTGCAGGTCGACCTTGTTGCCGGCGAGGAACGGGCTGCCGAGCGTGCCACCGCCGAGCTGGAAGGCGCTCCAGTCGAGGGCCATCGTGCCGTCGCACGCGTTGTTGGTGCCAGCGGTGTCCTGCACGGCCGTGCGCTGGGTCGGAGCCTTGACGCACAGGTAGCTCGAGCCGCCCGAGGAGCACCACGGGGCGTTGTGGCGGGTCAGGCCGTAGTAGATCAGGCCCGCCTTCTGGCCTTCGGCGCCGTTGACCGAGATCGTGACCGCGTTGGAGTGGTCGATCTTGGGGTTGGCCGAGGCCGAGATGAGACCGACGCAGCCGTTGGTCGTGGTGCCAGCGGTGCAGTAGGTCTCGGGGATCGCCGTCGGAGCGAAGGTCACCGTGAGGACCGCCGCGGTGTTGTCGCTGAAGTTGACGCGGGAGCTGATCGTCCCGTTGTCGGCGAAGCTCAGCGGACGACCGTCGCCGTTGTTGAACTGGATGCCGCCCTGGGTCGTCACGGTCTTGAAGACACCCGGCTGGACTTCGAGCTGGTCGCCGTTCGCGCTGAACAGGTGCAGCCCCGTCGCCGGGTCGTACAGCCAGGTCGTGCCGACCGAGCTGGCGCCGTTGCTCATCGAGTTGACGAACAGGATCTGGCCCGCGTTGTTCATGATCGTCGACTGGCCGAGCGGCGAGCCGAAGGTCCACGTGGTGCCGGGGCCCACATCGCCTTCGCGCATCACGAGGCGCATGTTGCCCTTCTTGCCGGTGAACATCGCGCCGTCGTCGGAAGTCGTGACGTTCGGCCCGACGAGCGCGGCCGTGAAGCACACGATGTCGTCGTTGGTCATCAGGCAGTTGGAGAAGTTGAAGTTGCCGAGCGTGACCGACTGGGCCTGCAGGTCGGGAGCCGGGTCACCCTTGCGGATGATCAGCTCGTCGCCCGTGGCGTCGAAGGCGACCAGCGCGAGCTCGTCGATGCCGGCGTTGACCACGCCACCCGACAGGTACACGGCGCACAGCGCGCGGCCCGAGTTGGTGAACGTGGGGTGGCCGAAGTTGAACGGGATCGAGGAACCCGTGCCGTTGAGGTAGAAGGCGCCGGGGATGTCGGTGACCGGGTCGTTCTCGCGGACGAGCTCGACGTTGCCGACACCGGGCGTGTAGAGCCAGATCGCGCGGTCGTCGAAGGCGGTGACGGCGGGCGTGCCGGTGCCGACGGTGTAGGTCACGTCGTAGTAGATCTGGCCCGAGGCGTTCATCTGCCCGATGAAGCCCGCGTAGATGTTGGCCAGCGTCGCGCCGTTGGGCGCCACGTCACCCTTGCGGGCGACGAGGGTCAGGTTGCCCGGCGTGCCGGTGTAGAAACCGAGGTTGTTGGTCGTGCCGGAGACGTCGCCACCGACGAGGCTCGAGGTGAACCAGGCGCGGCCCTGCGCATTCAGGCCGCTGCTCTGCGTGCTCGGGCTGCTGAAGCTCGACGAGTAGGTCGCACCGACGGTGCCGACGGCCAGGTCACCTTCGCGGACGAGGAACTGGAAGTTGCCGGGCGTGCCGACGATCAGGCCGGTGTCGTTGGAGGTCGTGACGCCGCCGCCGGTCATCGAGATGCCGAAGAACATGTCGCCGTCGGCGCTGATGCGGAACGAGCTCGAGAGGCCGGAACCGCTGGCCGTATTCATCGTCGCGCCGGGCACGGTGCCGGTCGGCTCGGGCGAGCCCGAGCGCAGGAGCAGCTGCAGGTTGTTGCGGGTCGTCCCGTAGAAGTAGGCGCGCTCGGTCGTGGTCGTGGTCGTGCCGCCGACGAGGCGACCGCGGAAGAGCACCGTGCCGTCATCGGCGATCACGCCGGTGTCGAACGTGCTCGAGCCGTTGAAGGTCTCGCCCCCCAGTCCGGGGGCGAGGTCGCCGTTGGTCGCGAAGATGTTGGCGGAGGTCGAGACGAGGCTCTGGGCCGAAGCGAGACCGCCGAGGAGGGCGGCCGCGGCGAGGATGGCGGCGCGGCGGAGGAGGGCGTGCTGGGTGCTCATGTTGGGTCGACTCCCTTCGCGTACCGGTCGGCGGCGTCGATCCCTGCCGACCGGGGCCGCCGGAAGGGAGGAACGGGCTTGGAAGCCCTCCCCGGAACGTCCGGGGGCCGCCGCGAGCGCTCCGGGCGAAGGGGACCGGAGCGGCGCACAGAGGGCAGCGCCGATGCCGTGACGGCGTTCCGAGGAAACTGGAGAGGATCTCGCGACAATCCTCGTCCTGGGCGGACTGCACGACCCTAAGTGCATTCTGGGCATCGACTTGAGTCGGAACACGCCGGCCGCGTCGGGCCCGGGAAGGAAGTTGCAAAGGCGGTGGCCGGACGGGCGTTTGCGCAGGGGGCCACGAATGGCTGCGGCCGCGCTCCCCAGCACGAGGAACGCGGCCGCGAGGCTGCCGGAGGTCGAACTCGGTTCAGTTCAGGAACGGATCGACCACCTTGCGCAGGCCCGGCGTGCGCAGCTTGCCGAGCGCGCGGACCTGGATCTGGCGCACGCGCTCGAGGCTGACGCCCAGCTCGCTCGCCACTTCGGCCAAGGTGTGCTCGCGCTCCTGATGGATGCCGAAGCGCCGTTCGATCACGAGCCGCTCGCGCTCGGAGAGCTGGCTGAGCGCGCCTTCGATCGACCCTTCGAGCGAGTGCTCCTCGAGCGCGGTGCTGTAGGGGCCGTTCTCGTCCTCGGTCTGGAGGAAGTCCTTCAGGCGGCCACCTTCGCCGTCCTCGTCGAAGCTCGAGTCGAGCGAGCGCGTCGAACGCACCGCCCCCATCGCGGCCTCGACCAGATGTTCGTTCATCTCGGCCTGGTCGGCGATCTCCGCGGTGCCGGCGTTGCTGTCGCCGAGCGCGGCCTTCGCGTCGTTGACGTGCTTGAGCGCCTTCTGCAGGTACACGGGCACGCGGACGGTGTTCGAGAAGTTGTAGAGGTAGCTGCGGAAGGCCTGGTTGAGCCAGTGCACCGCGTAGGTGCGGAACAGCAGCCCGCGGCGCCAGTCGAAGCCGTCGACCGCGCGGAAGAGCGCCGCGGAGCCTTCCTGGATCAGGTCGGCCTGGCTGGCGGAGGTGTGCGAGTAGCGCTCGACGTTGACGCCGACGAGCCACAGGTTGCGCTCGACCATTTCCGAGCGCATCGAGTGCAGCTCGAACCAGCGGCGGCAGACGCGCGCGGGCAGCGAGCAGCCGCTCGTCACCGCGCCCTGCATGCCGAAGCTGACCGCGCCGACGCGCTTGGGCAGGCGCTCGGGCGCGATGCCGGTCTCGGCGAGGGCCTTCTCGAGGCGAATGCGCGAGAACTCGATGCGGCGGGCGAGCCGTTGCTCGGCCTCGCGATCGAGCGGGACGATCGAATCGACCTCGGCGCGGAACTGCTGGCGCAGCGGGATGCGCTGGGCCGAGGCGCTCGACTTGGTCGGTTGCCGCCAGCTCGACGGATCCGTCACCTCGAGGGCAGTACCCGAGCGGTCCAGCTCGGCCGCCAGTTCGGCGGCGCGAGCGGCGAAGCTCTCGGGATCGCGGGCCAGCTCGTCGAGGCGTTCGTCGAGCTCTCGGTGCATCAGGATCTTGGTCATCGCTCCTCTAGCTTTCTGCCTGGGGTAGGCGGCAGGCGTCTGCCTGGGTTGGCTTCCGGAGGAACCCTGCGGGGTCCCTCAGGAGCCGGACTCAGCCCCCCAAGCGTTCGGATCTCCGTGGTCTTCGTTGGTTCAGGACGTGTCAGAAGGCGGATTGCCGGGGCTCTTCCTGTCGGATCGTTCGAGCCGTGCCTTCTGCTACGTCGAGACTGCCGTGGACGTTAGGTTTCCTGCGCTTTGGGTGCCGGACGATCCGTCCTTTTGCACGTTTCGGGCCGAGCCTCCGAGTGGATCCGGGAGAATCCTCCAAGGCGCTGCAAGTCCTTGGAGCAAATAGACTTGCACCTGCGCGACCGGCCTTTCCTCCGCCTTACACAAATCGTCCACGGCAGGAAAGTGGTCGTTTTCATGCCCTTTCGGCACATGAACCGCCAAATCGACAGGAAAAGCCCCTCCGGAGCCTTGTAGATCCGTCCTGTCGCGACCCTGAAACGACTCGCACCCGCGCCGCCCCAATTTTGGGGGCGTCGCGGGCGCGAAAAATCACCCAGATGGGCCCCTGCGGAAGGGCCCGCGGTGGTTAAGACTTCGCAGTCGCCGGGACGACCTGACCGGTGATCTCGGCGCCGTTCTTGTAGGTCTTCTGGACCTCGCCGGGAATGTAGGGCACGAGGTGCGACAACTCGCTGACCTCCTTCACGAGGTTGCGCGCGATGACCATGCGCTGCACCTGGTTGGTGCCTTCGTAGATCTGGAGGATCTTCGCGTCGCGGAAGCACTTGGCGATCGGATAGTCCTCCATGAACCCGTAGCCGCCGAAGATCTGCACCGCGTCGGTGGCGACTTCCATGGCGGTGTCGGTGGCGAAGCACTTCGACATCGCCGCCATCTTGGTCGTGTCCTTGCGGCCGGCGTCGACCGCCGCGGCCGTGGCGTACACGAGCCAGCGCGCGGCCTCGGTCTTCATCGCCATGTCGGCGAGCATCTTCTGGACCATCTGGAAGCTCGAGATCGGCGCGTCGAACTGGCGCCGGCGGCTGGCGTAGACGAGCGCGAGGTCGAGCGCCCCCTGCGCGGCGCCGACGGCCTGCGCGGCGACACCCGGACGCGCGCAGTCGAGCGTCTGCATCGCGTGCTGGAAGCCCATGCCCGGACGACCGCCGATCAGGTTCGCCTTCGGGACGCGCACGTTGTCGAAGTGCGTCTCGACGACGGGCACCGTGCGGATGCCCATCTTGTCCTCGACCTTCTTGATCTCGAAGCCGGGCGTGCCCTTCTCGACCACGATCGCGCTGATGCGGCGCGACTTCGAGGTCGGGTCGGTGACGCAGAACACCGAGTAGATGTCGGCGACGCCGCCGTTGGTGGTCCACTTCTTCTCGCCGCGGATCACGTAGTGATCGCCATCTTCCTCGGCCGTGACAGCGAGGCCGCCGGCGTCCGAGCCCGCGAACTTCTCGCTCAGGCAGAAGGCGACGAACTTGCTCCCGCTCGCGATCTGCGGCAGCCACTTCTGCTTCTGCTCCTCGGTGCCGCCGAGGATGATCGGGAAGGAGCCGAGCGCGTTGACCGCGAAGAGGACGCCCGTGCCGCCGCAGCAGCGCGAAAGCTCCTCCACCACGACGCAGAGGTCGAGGACACCCCCCCCGGCCCCCCCGTATTCCTCGGGGATCCAGACTTTCATGAGTCCGGCCGAGGCCATCGCCTCCTTGATCTCCCAGGGGTACTCCTGGAGCCGGTCGTACTTCCACGCGCGCGGCAATACGGCCTCGCGCGCCACGGCACGGGCGCGC
>JABWBL010000182.1 GCA_013360535.1 Planctomycetaceae bacterium | reverse complement strand
GGTCGGAGCGCGCAGCACGACGCTCGCGTGCGCACGCAGCGCCGCCACGAGCTGGGGCAGCACGGCGTCGATCGGCAGCGGGGCCAAGGCGGGCATCCGTGCATCTTCCCTTCGCCCCGGCGGACCTCAAGGGTTCGCCGCGCGCGCCGTCGTGGTGTAGCTTCTTCTCGCGTGAATTCCCGCTCCCAAGGCTGGTGGCTCGTCCTGCTCGTGTTCGCCGCTGCGGCCCTGCTGCGCCTGCGCGGGCTCGAGCGCGAGCTGCCGCACTTGCCGGAGCCGGATTCCTACATGGTGATGCAGGCGCAGATCCTGCGCGAAGGGCGCGAGCCGGACCTCAAGCAGTCGGAGAAGGGTTACTACGCCTATCCGTTGTTGCTCGCGCGGGGGCTGGCGCTGTTGCCCGAGGCTAAGGCGGAGGCGTCGGCGCCAGTCAGAGAGCATCTCGCCGCGGCTTCAGCGGACTCGGTGCGCTCACGCACGCTGGTCGCGGTGCTGTCGTTGCTCTTCATTCCGGCGACGTGGTTGCTCGCGCAGCGCTTCACGACGCCACTCGGTGCGTTGATCGCGGCCGCGCTCGCTGCGACGTCGCTCCTGCATCTCGAGTTCAGCCAGCAGGCACGCCACCACGCTCCGCACGCGAGCTTCGCGTTGCTCACGGTGCTCGCAGCGCTGCAGTTGCGCGAGCGGCCGGACTGGGTGCGGTACCTCGTCGTGTCGGGGCTCGCGTTGCTCGCGCTCGGGATGTTGCACAGCGGATGGTTCGTGCTGTTGCCGATCGTCGCGGCGCACGTGTTGCGCGAGAAACGCGACGGAAGGGCCAGTTTCCTCGCGATCCTGATTCCAATCGCGGCCTGCGCGCTCGCGTGGACGACGCTCTATCCGCACGAGCCGGTGAACATGAACCCGGAGGCGTCGTGGGCGGCCGGTGGGCACACGTTCCATTGGCGCGACCTCGACCTGAGCGGATTTGCCGTCGCGACGCGGCTCCTGTGGGACTACGACCCGGGCCTCGCGGTGGCGGCGTTCCTCGGGCTCGTGGTCACGCTCTGGAGCGCGCGAGCAAAGTGGCGCGGACTCGAAACAGGCGCACGAAAGCAACTGCTGGTCGCGTTGGCGTACACGATGCCCTACGGGCTCGCGCTCGGCGTCTACAAGGAAACGTGCGACCGCATGCTGCTGCCGCTCGTGCCGTTCCTCGCGACGCTCGGCGGCATCGGCGTCGTCGCGCTTGCGCTGAAGATGCCGCAGGCGCTGCGCGCGGGCGTGCTCGGGCTTGCGCTGGCGGTGCCGACGCTGGGAGCCGTGCGATATGCGACGGTTCGCGATGCCGACGACACGTTCGAGCAAGCGGCGCAGTGGATCGAAGAGCACACGAGCGGCCGCGCCATGCTCTGCTCGCGCTTCGCGCTGCCGCTGGCGAGCGACGCGAAGGCGCTCGAACTCGTCCGCACGGACCACGCGACCCGCCAGAAGCGTTGGGTGCGGTACCAGCTCGATCACCTCGACGCGAACGGGGCGGCGCTCGCCGGCGCGCGCGATTTCGTCCCGATGCCGGGGCGCCTGTTCGTCGGGCAGGATCCGGCGAAGGCGCAGGCGCGGCTCGAGAAGTTCCTCGCGGACGAGAAACCGGAGTGGGTGCTCATCGAAGTGAGCAAGTACACGCGCATCAATCCGCTGATGATGCAGCTGCGCGATTGGGCCTCGGCGCACGGCACGCTGTCGGCGAGCTTCGACGGCGAGCCCGAGGGGCGCGCGATGGAGCCGGCGCTCGACTACCAGGACGTCGCGCACCTGTTCTGGCGGCTTTTGAGCGCGGATGCGTTCGGGCCGCCGCTCGAGCTCTACCAAATCACGCGCTGAAGGCGCACAATCGGGGTGATGCTCACCCTCGCACTCGTCGCCTGTTGTCTCTTCGCCCAGGAAGGCGAGGACGCTCCGCCGCCCGCGCGCATGGGGGTGCCGGTGAACACGATCGTGAACGCCGTTTCTGCGAGCGGCCTGGCGTTCGAGGCGGACGGCACTCTTCGGATCTGCGAGACCGATGGGAGTTGTTTCGTGAGTGCCAACGGCTCGCCCTTCGGAGGCCAAAGCAACTCGTCGCCGGCCTTGCTGCCCACTGACATCGATGAACACGGCGACTCGCTGTATGTGACGTACCTGGACGGCGTCCTCGAATGCGAACCCGTGGCGTCGTTTCCCGACGAACACCGACAGGAGGCGACGTGGGATAGCCGGGCCACGATCGACGCCAAGAACTCCATCATCTGGCAGGGATTCGTATCGCGGCGCGGCTTCGGCGGTTGGGGCCGCGAGGTCGGCCAGATGCGTTGCCCGGGTGGCCTCGCGGTCACGGACGAGTTCATCTACGTCGCCGACACCGGCAACGATCGTGTGCAACGTTTCAAGCGCGCGGACGGTTCTGCCATCGCGAGCGGCAAGTACGGGCACGGCGACGGCGATTTCCTGCGGCCGACGGACGTCGCGGTCGATGACTCTGGCTTCGTGTACGTCAGCGACACCGGCAACCACCGCGTGGTGAAGCTCGATCGCGACCTGAAGTTCGTGAAGAGCTGGGGCGATTTCGGGCCGCATCCGGGCTTCTTCTCGCAACCGGCGGGGCTCGCGTGGGACGAAGGCTCGCTGTACGTCGTCGACACCGACAACCACCGCGTGCAGGTCTTCGATGGCCAGGGCAATCGCCAGCACGAATGGGGCCTGCACGCGCTACTGCCGCGCGAGGGCGAGGGCAAGTTGCACTATCCGCACGGCATCGCGGTGCGCAACGGCGTCGCGGCGGTGAGTGAGCCGTACGAGGACCGCGTGCAGCTCTTCCGGCGCACGCAGGTCGGCGAGGACATTCCGGTCGCGACGCGCATGGAGCGCGTCGTTTCGGCGCATTTTGGCGGCCACGTGTCGATCGGCGGCGACCTCGCGGCGCTGTGCGAGCCGACGGCGCCGAGTTTCGTGCTGTACGACGTCAAGCACGAGTCACCGACGTGGGAGCCGGTGCTGGTGGGCCGTTCGAGCATGTGGGGCAAGCGCGCGGGCCAGATGCTCGCGCCGAACGACGTCGAGATCGATTGGGACAACCGTCGCTTGTACGTCGCGGATGTCGACGCGCGGCGCTTGTCGGTGTGGAGCTTCGACCACGACGAGTCCAAGCCGCTCGAGTTCGACTTCTTCAAGTCGAAGATGGTGCGCTCGCTCGACCTCGTGAAGCTGCACGAGCTCGGGTTTGACGACGCGGAAGAGGTGATCCGGCCTGACGCGATCGAGCTGGGGCTCGACGGCAACCTGCTCGTGCTCGACACGCTGCAACGAGCGCTGTTCGCCGTCTCGGCCGACTTGAGCTTGGTCGACCGAGTCGAGACGGTGCTCGGCCGCCATCCGGTCGACGTCGCGTGGGCGTCGAAGTCTGGGCGGGCGTGGATCGTCGACGACGTCGATCGCGCGCTCCTCGGGCTCTCGTTCGGCACGAATTCCGCACCCAAACGCATCTCGGCCGCGATCCCCGGCGACGCGCACAGCCGACCGACGACGGTCGCGACGGACGGCGACCGCACGCTGTACGTGACCGACTCCGGCGAGTCGACGGTGCACCACTTCGTGCCCGATGGAGATGCGGGCGTGAAGCACGCGGGCACCTGGGGTCGCGAAGGCACGGGAGCGCTTGAGTTTCACAAGCCGCGCGGCATCGACGTCGACGAGCAGGGTCGCGTGTGGGTCGTCGACTGGGGCAACCACCGCGCGCAGGTGCTCGACAAGGACGGCAAGTTCATCGTCGCCTTCGGCGCGCGCGCGTTCGTGCGGCCGACGCTGGGAGGGAAATGATGCGAGTCGCGCTCACGATGCTTCTGGGTTTCGTCGCTTCGTGTTCGACGCCGCGCGAGCAGTCCTCGGCACATCCCGCGGAGCCAATCCCCGTCGGATCTCCGGCCAACCTTAGTGACTACATCTGCACCACGCCGAACTTCTTCCTCGCCCAGGACTTTCGGAGCAATGGCGGGAGCTACAGCCTGCGATTCGAGCCGGAACCGAGGGAATTCCCTGACAACGAGGCGTTTCATTTCGAAGTGTGGGTAATCCCCCGCTACGGAACTCTTTCGGCCGCCGACCTCACGCTCACCGTCGACGCCGCCATGCCGCAGCACGGGCACGGCATGAACCGTGTGCCGCGCGTGTCGCGGCTCGAGCCGGGGCACTTTCTCGTGGAAGGCATGTACTTCCACATGACGGGCAAGTGGGAGCTGTACCTCGACATCACCGACGGCGCGCTGACCGAACGTGCGCAGTGCGTCGTGGAGCTCGCGGACGAATGAAGCTCGTGTTCGGAGTGCTGCTGGTCGCGTTGCTCGCGCAGGACACGAGCTGGAGCGAGCGCGAGTGGACGAAGGCGCGCACGCACTCGCCGCTGCCGGCGGCGCGCGCGAACCCCACCAACCGCTTCGCCGACGACGAACGCGCGGCGCGGCTCGGGCAACGACTTTTCTTCGACGCGCGGCTCTCGGCGAACGGTGCGGTGTCGTGCTCGACCTGCCACGCGCCCGACCTCGGCTTCTCCGACGGCAAGTCGCTCAGCACCGGCATCGGCCGCACGGGCCGCCACAGCCCTAGCCTGTGGAACGTCGCGCAGCAGCGCTGGTTCTTCTGGGACGGGCGCGCGGATTCGTTGTGGGCGCAGGCGGTGCAGCCGCTCGAGAATCCGGCGGAGATGGGTTTCGATCGCGTGGCACTCGCGAAGTTGCTCGTGAGCGACACGAAGCTCTCGAGCGAGTACGAAGCTCTGTTCGGCAAGCTGCCGGACACGTCGAAGTGGCCTGAACACGCGCGGCCCGCGGCCACGGACGATCCGCAAGGTGCGGCGTGGCTCGCGATGGGCGAAGACGACCGCCACGCGGCCACACTCGTCGCCGCCAACTTCGGCAAGGCGCTCGAGGCCTACGAACGCACGCTCGTGCGCACGAACTCTCCCTTCGATCGTTTTGTCGCCGGCGACGCGGACGCGCTCTCGGAGAGCGCACGCCGCGGCTGGCAGCTCTTCGCGGGCCGCGGCAACTGCCGCTCGTGCCATTCGGGCCCGAACTTCTCCGACGGCGAGTTCCACAACATCGGTATCCCGCCGCTGGGTGGCGGAAAGTCCGAGGATCCGGCGCGTTATCGCGGCGTCGAGCTCGTGCTCGCCGACCCGCTCAACGCGCTCGGGCCCTTCAGCGACGACCGCAAGGGTGACGCCGCGCTCGCGCTGCAGACGCTCGAGCGCCTGCCGCAATCCTTCGGCGAGTACCGCACGCCGTCCTTGCGCAACGTCGCGCTCTCCGCGCCCTACATGCACCAGGGCCAGCTCCGCACGCTCACCGAAGTCGTGCACTTCTACTCGACGCTCGAAGGCGCGACGCAGGTTGGCCACCACCAAGAGCAGGTGCTCAAGCCGCTCGAGCTTTCTCCGCAGGAAGCCCTCGACCTGATCGCGTTCCTCGAGAGCCTGACCGGCGAGCCGCCCGTGAAGGAACGGCTCGCCCCGCTCCCCGACTAGCTCGCCTCGAGTGCAGCGAACAGCTCGCGCGGGAGCTTCTGCTCGGCGATGCGCGCGCACAGGCGTTGCCAGCGCTTCGCGACCGTCTCGCGGCCGAGCTGCAGGCGCTCGGCGACCTCGGCTTGCGTCAGGCCCTCGAGGCCGTGGTGGATCAGCAGCATGCGATCCTCCTCGTCGAGCGACGCGACCCACTTCGCGACGAGCTTGAGCGACTCGTCCTTCGACACGCGGCGGCTGACGGCGGTGGCGCTGTCGGGCACGTCGACGAGCTCGAGCGCACGCGACGACGCATCGCGCGAGCGCGCCTTGTAGGTCGGGTTGTCGAGCTTGCGGAAGGCCTCGAGCAGCACGTTCTTCGCGATGCGGAAGACCCAGAAGCGGAAGCTCGTGTTCGCGGCGTCGAAACCGTCGAACGCACGCCACGCGCGGCACCAGACTTCCTGCACGACATCGCCGGGATCGATCCACTGGCGCAACTCGGGCCGGATGCGCAGGTCGGCCCACGTGTAGAGCGACGGCGCGATGCGCTCGTAGAGCTCCGCGAAGCGCGCCGAGTCGCCGCCCTTGGCCTGCAACGCGAGATCGCGCGTGTCCATGCGCTCGGGGCCGTCGGACGGCGGGCGCGGGGGGCGTTCCTGCGACATCGCGAGCGATGCTACCACGCTGCCGCCGGACGCGACGGTGTGACTAGAATCGGGGCGTGTCCTCCAAGGATGAGCTCGACGACGCGGACCTGTTCGACTTCGTCGACGAGTTCCAGCGCGACCGCGAGAAAGGTCGCGAGCTCCCGCTCGCGCACTACCTGCGGCGTTATCCCGGTCGCGAGGAGGCGATCGCGCGCGAGTTCCTGCGCCTCACAGGCGAGCTCCTGGCACCGAAGACGCCGACGCCGCCGACGCAGGAGTTCGCGGCTTCCGCGAGCGTGAAGGACGGCGAGCGCCACATCGGGCCCTATCGGCTGCTGCGTGAGCTCGGCGCCGGCGGGCAAGGCGCGGTGTGGCTCGCCGAAGACACGCGCATCGAGCGTCAGGTCGCGCTCAAGTTCATGCCGTCGAGCTTCGCGTTGCTCTCCGCCGATCGCCGCCGCCGCTTCCAACGTGAGGCCGAGGTCGTGTCGCGGCTCGAGCATCCGTCGATCTGCCCCGTGTACGAGGCGCAGGTCGACCACGATCCGCCGTACATCGCGATGCGCGCCGTCGATGGCGAGACGCTGGCGAGCGCGATCGCGCGCGCGCGCACCGTGGGCGCCAGGTCCATGGTGATGACAGGGGCATGACACTCGCTGCCGGGCGCGACGACGCCGGGGGCGGCGATGAGCAGCGGCACCCGCACGCCCCCTTCGTAGGCGGAGCCTTTGCCGGCACGCAGCGGGGCATTGTCCGTGACGTTCCGCAGGCCGCCGTTGTCCGAGGTGAAGATC
>JABWBL010000181.1 GCA_013360535.1 Planctomycetaceae bacterium | reverse complement strand
CGCCGCTGCCGCGCACGAGCTTCGCGCTCGGCTCCGGCCCGCAGTCGCTCGCCGGCGGCGACCCGCGCATCCAGTCGCTCGTCGACTCCGTGACGAAGTCGAACCTCGAGGCGTGGGTGCAGTCCTACACGACCTACACCAACCGCGATTCGCAGAACCTGACCAACTTCAACGCCGGCAAGGCGCAGCTCGTCGCGCAGCTCTCGGGCTACGGCTATGCGCCCGCGAGCGAGAGCTGGAGCGCGTCGCACGGCACCAACATCGTCGTCGACATTCCCGGCGCCGTGACGCCCAACCGTTACGTCGTGATCGGCGCGCACTTCGACACGCGCAACTACTCCGGCGGCACGAGCGCGGTGGGGCGCGGCGCCGACGACAACACCAGCGGCAGCACCGCGGTGCTCGAGATCGCGCGCATCCTCGCCGCGTCGAACCTGACCTTCGCCAACTCGGTGCGCCTCGTGTGGTTCTCGGGCGAGGAGTACGGCCTGCTCGGCTCGGCCGCCAACGCGAACAACATGGTCGCGCAGGGCAAGCAGGTCGTCGGCATGCTCAACATGGACATGATCTCGTACCGCGCGAGCGGCGACGTGCGCGACTGCGACTTCGCGACCAACAACACGTCGGCGGCGCTGACGAGCTTCTGCCAGCAGGTGGCGCCGCTCTACGTCGCCAACTGGGCCTCGACCAGCGGCAACCTGAGCGCCGGGAGTTCCGACCACGCCTCCTACACGAGCGCCGGCTTCCCCGCTGCGTTCTTCTTCGAGGACCTCTCGCAGTACTTCACGCAGATCCACACGTCGGCCGACGCCTATCCGACCTCGACGAACGACTTCGACCTCGCCGAGATGATCTGCAAGGGCGTGCTCGCCTGTGGCGCGACGCTCGCCGATCCCGTCGACCTCACGATCGCGCACACGGAGCTCGGTGACACGACCGATGCGCTCGGGCCGTACCTCGTCGCCGCGAACGTCGCGAGCCTGTACGGCTCCAACGTGACTGGAGCGACGCTGCGCTGGCGCGTGCGCGGCGCGCCGACGTGGACTGCGGTCGCGATGGCGCTCTCGGGCGGCAGCTGGCGCGCGTCGATTCCGGCGCAGGGCTCGCCCGTGACGCTCGAGTACTACCTCGAGGCGAACGACGACCAAGGCGCGAGCGAAGTGGCGCCCAAGGGTGCGGACACTGGCAGCGCGCCCTTCGATTTCTTCGTCGGCACGCGCACCGTGATCTACGCGTCGGGCTTCGAGGAGGCCACCGACAACGGCTGGACGCACGGACTCGTCGCCGGTCAGGACGACTGGCAGCGCGGAGTGCTCTACGGCAAGGCTGGTGATCCCGCGTCGGCCTTCGCCGGGACGCGCGTGTGGGGCAATGACCTCGGGCCCACGGGTTGGAACGGTTCCTACGCGAACAACGTGAACAACTGGCTGCGCTCTCCCGCGATCAACTGCTCGAGCGCGAGCCAGGTGATCCTCGAGTTCCGACGCTGGCTGACGGTCGAGGCCGCTCAGTACGACCAGGCTCGCATCAAGGTCAACGGCACGCAGGTGTGGATCAACGCGAGCACGGTCGACCACCTCGACACGAGCTGGGTCCCGGTGCAGCTCGACATCACGGCGCTCGCGGCGGGCAACCCGTCCGTGCAGGTCGAGTTCAGCCTGCAGTCGGACGGCGGTGTCTCGTTCGGCGGCTGGAATCTCGATGAATTCGCGCTCGTCCAGCTCGGGCCCGGCAGCTCGACCTGCCCGACGCCGGTCGCGTACTGCACGGCCAAGACCAACAGCCAAGGCTGCGTGCCGCAGATCGGCTCCAGCGGCAGCGCGAGCCTCACCAGCGCGAGTCCGTTCACGATCTCGGTCGCGAACGTGATCAACCAGCGCGCGGGCCTCTTCTTCTACGGCCTCGCCGCGGGCTCCAGCCCGTTCCAAGGCGGCACCAAGTGCATCAGCGGCGTTCCGCGCCGCACGCCGCTGCAATCGACCGGCGGCAACAGCGGCCCCGACGACTGCTCCGGCTCGCTCGCCATCGATTTCAACGCCTGGCTGCAGTCGGGCATCGACCCCGCACTCTCCGCCGGCCTGCACGCCTTCGTGCAAGCCTGGTACCGCGACGGCGCCGACCCCCAAGGCTTCGGCACCGGCCTCTCGAACGCCCTCGACGTCCGCATCTGTCCGTGAGCGCCGCGCGCTCGCTCCGGCGTCGTTCCCGCGTCAGGGGAACACGCTGAAGTCGAGCGCGTCGCTCAGGCCGACCTGACCCCCGGGCGCCTGGACCCACGCCTGCACGGCGAGGTGCGTGCCCGCGCTCAGCCCCGGTTGCGCCCGGATCCAACGGTTGAGGTCGAGCTCGGCGCGCGCGTCGCAGCCGAGCGTTCCCGGCGTCGGGTGCACGGGCAGCCGTCGCCATGGACCTCCGATGCACCAACGTCCGGTCGCGAGGGTCACCGGTGCACCCGTCGTTCCGATGCAGAGCACCGTCCGTGCGCCGGCGGGCAACTGCGTCAGCTCGACGTCGAGGGACAGGTTCGGATCCAGCGCGGCTCGACCTCGCAACTTCAAGCTCGGCACGCACCCGGCGACGGCCCCGGCGCCCACGCAGTAACGCCCCGGCAGGTCGCTGTGCTGTTCGAGGATGTTCAGCCGGTGCTCCGGCCCGACCGCGCTCTTCGTGCCGAGGCACAGGTCGGGTCGGCCGTCGTGATCCATGTCCGCGACGCTCAACTGTCCGCCCGCGAGTACCTCCCCGTGACCGTGCAGGTCGAGCATCTCCCCGTGGGGCCCCAGGCGCAGCACCTTGATCTGGCCATGGGAGTTCCAGATCAGATCGAGGTCGCCGTCCGAGTCGACGTCGAACGGCTCCACCGCCGAAATGGGCTCCGCGGGTCTCGTCGCAAGCTCCCTCCACACTCCGGTGTCTTCCAACAGCCACGTGCGAAGCGCATCGGCGTGCTGCGCGAACAGGATGTCGCGCTGGAACGTGCGGCTGCGAAGCGGCACGCACACCGACGCGTTTGGAACCGCGATCGACTGCGCCACGCTTCCCGTGCCGAGGTTGGGAGAGAGCCACCACGCGGTCGATCCGTCGCCGGCGATGAGTTCCTGCGCTCCATCGCCGTCGAAGTCACCGCCCATCACGGTCGAGAGTCCCAGCGAGATGGGGAGCGGGAACAGCAGTTCCGTCGCGTCGAATCCACCCGGCACTCCCAGGCGAATTCGCAGCGTGGCCGTGCCCGAGTTGGCGAAGTAGGCGAGGTCCGACCGACCATCGGAGTTCCAATCGACGACCATCGTCTCCTGCCAGTCGTTCAGCGAGACAAGCTTCTGCGCCGGAAGGTACCGGCCGGGCTGGACCTGATCCGCGCGCGCAACCCACGGTCCACAGAGCAGGTCGAGCGCACCGACCCCGTCGAGGTCCAGGATCCGCAGGCGCGCGTTCAGCGGGAGTGAAGTGGGGGTGTCGACCAGCACCTCGCCCCCGAGCCGCACGCGCACGATCGTCGACGTGCGCGTCACGAAGTCGGACGTGCCGTCGCCATCCACATCCGCCACGCTCGTCGGTCCCTCACAGGGCAGCGATTCCACGGTCTCGAAACGCGAGAGCGCGTCGCGCATGCGGACGCGGACGCAGCCGTCTGACAGCCACGCGAGATCCGTCGCGCCCTGTCCATCGAGGTCGAGCAGAGCCATCGGGCCAGCAACCAGCGTGTCGAGCACTTCGACCGGCGTGAAGCCGACTCCGTTGAACTTGAGGATCCGAATCCCACCGCTGCCGCCGCCGAAGAACAGCTCCTTCCCGCTGTCGCTGTCGAAGTCCGCTGCATGGAGCAAGCTCGCCGGGTAGATGGAACCGGGCGAGGGGAGCAGGATCGGCGTCGCGAACGTTCCGGCAAGATTCCGCGAGAACCACAACTCGCCGTCCCAGCCCAGACACACCACGAGATCCTCCCAGCCATCGCCGTCGAAGTCGGCGGCCACTGGTTCGCCGTAGAGCGGGTAGCCGAGAAGCAGCTGGTGCGAGACGAAGCCATTAGCGGTCCGGCGCTGAAGCGCGAGCCCGTTGAACGAGTTGAGCGCCAGATCCGTGAGCCCGTCGTGATCGAAGTCGACGGCGACGGCCCCGGCGATCGCCATGTGGTTCCCCGCGGGCACGGTGAAGCTTCCAGCCGACGCCCAGCCGCCATTGCCATTTCCAAGCCAGACGCTCGCGGTGCGTTGTGCCGAGTCCCCGGAGATCACGACGACGTCCGGATGCGCGTCAAGGTTGAAGCGCCCTGCCAGAGTTCTGTGCACCGTCCCGGGCGAAGACAAGGCAACCCACTGGGGAGGGCCACCCTGCGGGTCGACCACCAGCACTCCACCCGAGCCGTCGCTTGCCCTGCCAAGGATGTCCGCGATGCCATCGCCATTGGCGTCGCCGGTGCGGATGAAGGCGAGAGGCCACGGCGTGTTCCCCCCCAAGGCCACCTCTTCAGCAAAGGCTCCGTCGGGGCGGCCTCGAAGGAACGTCGCGCCTCCGGTGTACATGTCGCGCTGTCCATCGCGATCGAGGTCAACGAGCGCGAGCGAATCCATGCCGCCTGCCAGCAAGTAGTTGCGCTGCGGGTACAGCGCACCGTCCGGTGCGGCGAGCTGCAGGGCTCCGGCGGGGTGCGAAAACGATGCAAGCGACAGTGCGCAAGCGCACACACGGAGGGAGTGCTTCATGGAGGACCGCGCGGGAAAGCTCGGCAGGCGCGAGCACGCAAGTGGCGTGCCTCGGAGGATCCCCGCGTGGCCGCTACACTCTCCGACCCCATGGGTGCGTTTCCGGATCCGGCCGAGTTCGGCTTCATTGCGCCGCTCGAGGTGCAGTTCGAGGAGTTGCTGGAGGAGCTGAAGCAGCTCGGCGAGGACGAGTTCGTCGATGCGCCGGACTCGCTTTCGGTCGCGAAGGACGGCTACGACGAGCGGGGGTGGAAGTACTACACGCTGTTCGGCGGCGGGGCGGAAAGTGCGGCGCATCGGCGGCGCTGTCCGCAGGCGGCGCGCGCGTGTTCGATGGTGCCGGGGCTCGTCAACGCCGGATTCTCGCTGTTTCGGCCCGGAACGAGGCTCTACCCGCACAAGGGCGAGCTCGTCGGCACGCTGCGCTGCCACCTGCCGCTCGTGCTGCCGCGCGGCGACTTCGGGATCCGCTCGGGCGACGAGACGCGGCGCTGGGAGCTCGGGCGCTGCCTCGTGTTCGACGACACGCGCGAGCACACGGCCTGGAACCTCGGCGACGGCGACCGCGTCGTGCTGCTCGTGACGTTCCGCGCCTGACGGTCAGCGCAGGTGCGCGAGCACCTTGGGGCCGAGCGCGTGGGCGACGAGGTCGTGGCCGAACGGAGTGAGGTGGATGTCGTCGGGGGCGAGGATCGTCGCGCGCGGCGGATGCGCGGCGAGCAGCGGGGCGGCGTCGAGCGTGTCGAAGCCGCGCTCGCCCAGCTCGCGGCGGACGAACTCGTGCTCGCGGGCGTAGCGGTAGGCGGCGACGGGAACGTCGAACGGCTCTTCGGTGAGGAACGGAAGCACGAGCGCGACCATCGGCACGCCGCAGTCCGCGCAGTCGTGCGCGAACTCGTCGAGCAGCGGCTCGACCTCGCGCCAGTACGGCCCGTCGGGATGGTGCAGCGCGCGCCACTTGTCGCCGCCGCCGTACTCCGCGATGCGGCGCCCGTGCACGCGCGAGCCGAGGAAGCGCAGCACGTGCGAGTGCTGCCACCACTCGTTGCCGCGGAAGTAGGCCTGCAGCGGCTGCACGGCGTCGAGCTCGGGATCGTTGAGGCAGTACTCGAGCACGACGAGGTCAGGATGCAGCGGCAGCGCACGCTCGCGCAGCACGACGAGCTCGTCCGCGAGTGAGTAGCCGCCGACGGCGAAGTTGAGCACCTCGACCGTGCGCCCCGCGCCGAGCTCTGCCTGCAGCTCGTGCTCCAGACGCGCGGGGAAGTCCTCGCCCTGCTGCACGCCGTAGCCGAAGGCCATCGAGTCGCCGACCACCGCGACGCGCACGAGCCCGGGCGTCGCGCGGTCGAGCGGCTCCTCGCAGCGCAGTCCGAGCGAGTTGGTGACGATGTGCATGCCTTCGGCCGTCGTGTCGATCGACGGGACGAGCTCGTACGCGAGCCCCGGGACACTGCCCGGCTCGTGCACGCGATTCTTCCACTCGTGGCGTTCGCTCGCGCTCTCGTCGAGCGGCTTGCGGTAACCGACGGGACGGAACACGCGCAGGCCGAGCTCTGCGGCGACGAACAGGCCGCCGAGGACGCCGAGGCAGAGCGCGAGGCGACGCGGTGCGGAATGCACGCGGGCAGTCTGGCACGGTTGGCCCGCGCCAGCCAAGGGGCGAAGTTCAGGGCGCGCGGCGCAGAAGGAAGAGCGCCACCGGCAGCGGTTCCTTCAGCGGGCGTTCGACAGCGAGCATGCCAATCGGCGTGCGCGACCAGCCGCGCGCCTCGAGCCGACCCACATAGCCGTCGAAGAATTCGCGCCCCGCGCGGCCGCGCAGGTGGTGCGGCTCGCTGAACAGGATCACGTCGAAACGTGCGGCCCAAAGATCGAGCTGCTCGTCCGTCCACGCAGGGTCCGTGCCAGCGATCGAGATGCCCGTCTCGTCCCACAGCTGCGCAGCGAACGTGCGCGGGTCGCGCCCGCGGCGGAGGAGCCCGTACTGCAGGCCCGCGGGCGAGACTTCCTCGGCGAGATCGAGCCAGCCGATGCGTTCCGTCGGCGCGACCTGCGGTGCGAGGGTGTCGAAGAAACGCTCGTATTCCTCGCGTTTCAGGCCCAGCGAGCGCAGGCGCCGCGAGCCCGCGAGCTGGCGTTGGGTGGCGAGCTCCTCGAGCTGGTACGTGCGCACCGCGGGCTTGTCCGAAAGGAAGCCGAGGGCGTCGGCGAGCGCTTGCGTGTCGCGTCCGGGGAGGATCGCGCAGCCCAGCGCGA
>JABWBL010000180.1 GCA_013360535.1 Planctomycetaceae bacterium | reverse complement strand
CGAGCCGCGCGACCTCGTCCAGCCCGTTGACCTCGAAGCCCAGTTCGCCGCCCGCGAGCCGCTCCGCCCACGGCCGGAACGCGTCGATCGACTCGACCACGACGTCGGCGCCGCCGAGAAACGCCGCGAGCTCCTTCCACGCCGTTTCCGGTCGCGGCGCGCCTTCGAGCTCGGCCGCGCTCACTCCGTACTCGCGCACCATGCGCGCGCTCGCGGCGTTGTCACCGGGCTTGGCGAATGGCCGGCAGAGGCGCTCGAAACGCTGCCACTCACCGTCGCGCCGCCGCAGCGCCTCGAGCCGGAACACGCCGTCGAGCGCCGTGTCGGTCCCCGTGGCCCACAACACGGCAAACGCGACGTCGCCGGCGCCCTCGAGCGCCCACGGCTGCGGTTGCGACCGCTCCTCGCCAAAACCAGAGAACCCCATCGCGGCCGGTCATTCGACCCGCGGCGTGGGGTTCCCGCAATCACGCAGCCGAACTCAGCTGCGCCGCGCGCGTTTCTTCTTCACCGGCCCGGCCGCGCGTTTTTGCGCGAGCAACGCCGCGGCGCGCTCGAGGCTCATGGACTTGGGATCCTCGCCCTTGGGGATCGTCGCGTTGGTCTCGCCGTCGGTGACGTAAGGCCCGTACTTGCCGGGTTTCACGATCACGGGCCGCTGCGTCGTCGGATCGGGGCCGAGCGTCGCGATCGGCTCGGACGGGGTGCTCGCGCGGCGCCCGAACGTGCGCGCAGGGCGTTCGGCGGCGAACAGCGCGCTCGCGGCCTCCAGCGTGACGGTCAGGAGCTCGTTCTCGCTGCCGACGCGGCGATATTCGGGCTTTTCGGCGCCCGGAGCGGGCTCCTTCTCCAGGTACGGTCCGAAGCGGCCGTTCTTGGCGGCGATCTTGCGGCCGTCGCGCGGGTCGGGGCCGAGCGCACGCGGCAGCGAGAGCAGCGCGAGCGCCTCGTCGAGCGAGAGCGACTCCGGCTTCATACCCTTGAAGAGCGACGCACGCTTGGGCTTGGGCACCACCGGCGCCTCGGGCTCGGCGGCAACTTCCTCCGCGGCCTTCTTCGACTTCGTGCTCTTCTTCTTCGTGGCCTTCTTGGGCTTCGCCGTCTCTTCTTCGGCCGGCGGATCGTCGCCGAGCTGCACGAAGTAGCCGAAGCGCCCGTTGCGCACATAGACCGGCCGTCCGTCCGCGGCAAAACCCAGCGGCGCAGCGGCCTTTTCCGCGGTCGAGAGCAGCTCGATCGCCTTGGGCAGCGTCAGTTCATCGGGCGCGAGCGCGGTCGGGACCGTGGCGCGGCGATCCTTGCTCTGCACGTACGGCCCGTAGCGGCCGACGCGCACGAGCACGGGCTCGCCCTCGTGAAGCCCGAGGCGAATCGAACCGACCTCGCGCGGGTCGATGCCTTCCGCGCGCGTCGCGACGACGTGCTTGAGGCCCGGCTTCGTGCCCGACCAGAAGCCGTTGAGGAAGGTCTGCTGGTCGAGCTCGCCCGAGGCGATGCGGTCGAGCTCCTCTTCCATGCTCGCGGTGAAGGCGTAGTCGACGATCACGGGCTCGAGCAGCTCGAGCGCGTGCACGACCGCAAACGCGAGCCAGGTCGGAATCAGCGTCTTGTCGCGGGAAATCGCGTATTCGCGGTTGGTGATCGTCTCGATGATGCTCGCGTAGGTCGACGGGCGGCCGATGCCGAGCTCCTCGAGGCGCTTGACGAGCAGCGCTTCCGTGAAGCGCGAGGGCGGCGTGGTGCGGTGGCCCGAGGGCGTGGCGCTCGCGACGTCGACCCGGTCGCCGCGCTCGAGCGGCGGCAGCACGCGCTCGCGCTCGTCGAGCGCCTTCTCGACGTCGTCGACCCCCTCGACATACGCGCGGCGATAGCCGGCGAATTCCGTCGTGCGGCCCTTCGATTGCGCGAGCACCTTTCCGTGGCCCGCGACCTCGCTCGCCATCGTCGCCGTGACGACCGTGAAGCGCTCGTCGACCATCTGGCACGCGACCGTGCGCTTCCAGATCAGGTCGTACACGCGCGCCTCGATGTCGCTGACCTCGCGACCGACCTCTTCCGGCAGGCGGAAGCGCGAACCGGCGGGGCGGATGGCCTCGTGGGCCTCCTGCGCGCCCTTCGACTTCTGGTTGCCGTAGAAACGCGGCTTCGGCGGCAAGCTCTCGGGGCCGTAACGCTCGGCGACCAGCGTGCGCGCGGCCTCGATGGCCTCGCCCGACAGCGCGGTCGAGTCGGTACGCATGTAGGTGATGTAGCCACCTTCGTAGAGCCGCTGCGCGATGCGCATCGCTTCCTGCGCGCGCAGGCCGAGCTTGCGGCCGGCGTCCTGCTGGAAGGTCGAGGTCGTGAAGGGCCCGCGGGGCGAGCTCGTCTTCGACTCGCGCTTGACGTCCTCGATCGCGAACGTCGCCTTGGTGAGCGCGAGCCCGAGCTTGGTCGCCGCCGCCTCGTCGAGCACGACCGCGTCCTTGGCCTTGAGCTGGCCCTTTTCCGTGAAATCCGAGCCGCGCGCGAGCTTGCGCCCGGCGATCGACACGAGCTCCGCCTCGAACTCCGTGCCGCCCTTCTTCACGCCGAGGTCGACGTCCCACCACGTCGCCGAGACGAACGCCATGCGCTCCTTCTCGCGCTCGACGAGCAGCTTCGTCGCCACCGACTGCACGCGCCCGGCCGACAGGCCCTTCGAGATCTTGCGCCACAGCACGGGCGAGACCTCGTAGCCGTACAGGCGGTCGAGGATGCGCCGCGCCTCCTGCGCGCGCACGAGCTGCTTGTCGAGCTCGCGCGCCTCGCTGACCGCGCGCTGGATCGCTTCCTTGGTGATCTCGTTGAACACCATGCGCGAGACGGGCACCGTCGGCTTGAGCACCTCGAGCAGGTGCCAGGCGATGGCCTCGCCCTCGCGGTCCTCGTCGGTCGCGAGGTAGACGTGGTCGGCGTCGGCGACGAGCTTCTTCAGCTTCGAGATCTGCGCCTTCTTGTCGTCGGGCACGATGTACAGCGCCGCGAACCCGTGGTCGACGTCGATGCCCAGCCTCGCCCAGGGCTCCTTCTTGAGCTTCTCGGGGATGTCCTTGGCGCTCTGGGGCAGGTCGCGGACGTGGCCAAAGCTGGCCTCGACCACGTAGTCCTTCCCCAGGTAGTCCTTGATCTTTTTCGCCTTGGTCGGCGACTCGACGATGACCAGATGCTTCATTTCGTGGGCTGGGGATTAGCAGCCCGCGAGCCCGCGCCGCAAGGGCGGCGACGGGGAAACCTCTCGCGAGGCCCACTTCCGCACGCTTTCGGGGCCCCTACGTACGTGGCGGGGGTGGCCGCTGGGACGGGCCCGCCGTATCCTCTTCGCCCCGGTGGCCGGCGCTCAGGTGGCGCCGGCCCCGTCCCTGTCCGCTCTCTCCCCTCCGTGCACCCATGCAGATCTCCGAGATCCGTGTCGATGGCTATGAGAAGGTCGTCCGCTGCAAGGACCCCGCCTCCGGCCTGCACGCGCTGATCGCCGTCCACGACACGACCCTCGGACCCGCGCTCGGCGGCATGCGCATGCTGCCCTACGCCAACGAGGAGGAGGCGCTCTTCGACGTCCTGCGCCTCTCCAAGGGCATGACCTACAAGTCGGCCGTCGCCGACACGGGTCTGGGCGGCGGCAAGTCGGTGATCCTCGGCGACGCCAAGCTCAAGAGCCCGGCGCTCTTCAAGGCCATGGGAGCCTTCGTCGACTCGCTCGGCGGCAAGTACATCACCGCCGAGGACATGAACATCGGCGTGGCCGACCTCGAGCTCGTCCGCTCCGCCACCAAGTGGGTCACCGGCCTCTCGCGCGACGCCGGCGGGTCGGGCAACCCGAGCCCCTACACCGCCCGCGGCGCCTTCCACGGCATGCGCGCCGTGATGGAAGAGGCCTTCGGCAGCCCGAGCTTCAAGGGCCGCCGCGTCCTGATCCAGGGCGTCGGCGCCGTCGGTGGCCGCCTCGCCGAGCTCCTCAAGGAAGCCGGCGCGCACGTCATCATCTGCGACATCAACGAGGCGCGCGTGGCCGAGCTCTCGAAGAAGCACGGCTACGAGAGCGTCGCCGACGCGACCCACCTCGACGTCGCCTGCGACGTCTACTCGCCCTGCGCGCGCGGCGCCACGATCAACGACACGACGATCCCCAAGCTCAAGTGCAAGGCCATCGCCGGCGTCGCCAACAACCAGCTCCACGAGCCGCGCCACGGCGACATCCTGCGCCAGAAGGGCATTCTTTATGCCCCCGACTACGTCATCAACGCCGGCGGCATCATCAACGTGTCCTTCGAGCTGCTCCCCGGCGGCTACGACGAGGCCAAGGCCGTCGCCAAGATCGACCGCGTCTACGACAACCTCGTGCAGGTCTTCCAGATCGCGCGCGAGCAGAAGGTCTCGACGCACATCGCCGCCGACCGCCTCGCCGAGCGCCGAATTGCTGCCGGCAAGACACCTGCCGCGACCACGAAGAAGTAACTCTCCGGCCCGTGCGGCCTAGCTCGGGCATGGACCAACGAAGAGCGTCGTCCGCGAGCTTCGCGACGGCGCTCTTCGTCGTTCTGAGTCTCGTCCTGGCCGCCTGCCGGGCCGCGGAGCCGATTTCGGTCGAACAGCGTTGGCTGAGGGGCGCCGACGACGAGAACAAGCCGTCGGGGCATTACAACAACCAGTCGATCGGTGGGGCGGAAGGCACTTTCGAGCAGGTGCTGCGCTACGAGGTGTGGGAACCCCATTCCACGGTCTACCTGCTGAGCCACGAACGCGACCCGGCGACTGGCGCATGGGTGGAGAGCTGGGTCGATTTCGATGTCGGCCGCAAGGTCCTGCAGGGGAGCGCGGCCACGCTCAACGACATCTTCGTGCTCTCCGACGCGGGCCAGGCAGAGTTCGTGATCGACCGCTTTCGCGTGACGCCGCCTGCAGGTGGCTACCGCGCCGTGCGTCCGCGCGGTGGGCCGACGAGGTACGAACTCATCGGCGATCGTTTCCTCCCGCCGCTCGAGCGCGAGAAGGCCACGATCGAACGCTGGGAGATCGCTCGCGTCGAAGGCCCCGTCGTCGCGATCGCCGCCGAGCCGAACGCGCGAAGCCTTCTGGCCTTCGTGCGCCGCGAAACGGGCGTCTCGCAAGCGCTGCAGATCGACATCGCGAGCGGCGAAGCCACGGTTCTCGCCGACAGCTCTCGCTTTCCGTTGCTCGCGAGCGCGGGGAGCGTCGTGAAGTCGAACCACTCCCGCCACGGCTTCATCGTCGTTCAGCTGCTCAACGCAGGCCGCTGGTACGTTCCGCACAAGCTCGTGTTCCTCGACCGCGATCGCGACGGCGACTTCGACGACGTCAGGCTGCTCACCGACGACGAGTTCGAGGCCAACGGCTACTTGGATAGCGCGCAGCTGCTCGACGACTGACGGGCCGCGACTGAGCGCGGAGATACCGAGCCAGCGGAAATACCGAGCCAGAGCAATTTTTTCTGCAAACTGCGGCCCGCGTCGACGGCAACGCCGTCGACGCGGGCCGCAGTTTGCAGAAAAAATTGCTCTGGCTCGGTATTTCCGCTGGCTCGGTATTCCGGTATTCCCGCGCTCAGTCGCGGCGCAGGAAGTCGACGAGGTCGGCTTCGAGTTCGGCGAGGCCGTAGTCCATGACCGTCAGGCAGCGGTAGACGATCTTGGCGAGCGGCTCGGGCGTGTTCGGGTTGAGGTCGCGCGGCGGCGGGTAGGAGAGGAAGTACGAGAGCGAGAGGCGCTCGATCTCGCCGCCTTGCTCGCGGCCGGCGTATTGCCAGGGGACCTCGTCGAAGGGCAGGACGCCCGTGAGGATCTCGTAGAGCATCACGCCGATGCCCATGACGTCGGCCTTCTGGTCGCGCAGGAGCAGCGGGTTGTAGTGCGGCGTGGTCGTGATGACGTTGCGCTCGTCGCCGCGCATGGCCGGGTCGATCATCACGACCGAGCCGGAGGGCTTGACGAGGATGTTCTCGGGCTTGAGGTCGCCGTGGTAGGCGAGCTCGCCGGTCTTGGCGAGCTTCTGCAGCGAGCGCACGATCGTGAGGAACCAGTTGAGGCGGATGCCCTCGAGCGCGCGGATCTTCTCGCGCAGCGACTTGCCGCGCACGTAGTCGAGCGCGAGCACGTTGCGGCCTTCGTGCTGGAAGACCTCGCGGACTCCGACGAGGTTGGCGTGGCGCGAGCGGCGCAGCAGGTCGCCCTCGGTCTTGATCATCGCGTCGATCTCCTGCGCGTCGAGGAAGTCGATGCGCGCGCCTTCCTTGCGGAAGAAGATCGCCTCGGCGGGAGTCTCGTCGGGCGAGATGCCCTCGGGGCGGCGCTCGCTCGTCACGTCCATGAAGCGCGTGACGTAGCGGCCACCGCCGGCGATGTCGCCGAGCTTGAGCGCAACGAGCTCGCCCTTGGGATCCGTCGCGAGATACACGAGCCCGAAGCCGCCGCGCGCGAGGAACTCGCGCACCTGGTAGCTTCCAATCTGTTCACCTGCAGCCAGCTTGATCATGGGGACGGACTTGGGGCGGAGAGGGAATCGTCGGGGAGGTGGGGGACCTGGGTGCCCCTGTTTTCGCCCTCGCGGGGTCCGCGCCTGAACGCAAAACGCGCTCCAAGCGTTCCGGCGCCAAGGGCGGGAATCAGCGTGGGGTCTGCGGGCGTGGCGCGCTGGCTTCGACGAGGCGCGAGCTCGCGGGCGCGCGCAGGATCGCGAGCGCACCCTCGAGCAGCGTGCCGGTGGCGACCCACACGGGCTCGCGCTCGTGCAGCTGGTGACGCCACGCGCGGCCGAGGCCGTCGATCAGGCCGAGTTCCTGCTCGAGCTCGTTGCGCACGGAAAAACAGCGGCCTGCGGGGCGATCGCGCTCGGGCTCGCTCTCGAACTCGAGCACGTACCCGAGCAGGCGGCCCTCGTCCTCGACACGCCAGCGGCGCTGGGCCACGAGCGGGATCGGGCGGGCCTGGTCGATGCGCGCGGGCGCGG
>JABWBL010000179.1 GCA_013360535.1 Planctomycetaceae bacterium | reverse complement strand
CCTCGCGGCCCGGCCGCCGGCTTCGCTGGTCGCGGGTTGGCGGCAGTTGTCGCTGCTGATGCGCCTGGTGCGCGAAGCGGGACCCTTCGAACTCACGGTGACCGCCGGTGAAGCCGAGCCTTCGCCGATGCCGCGCGCCCCACGCCCCGCGCGCTCGCACGAGCCGCTGCATTTCGTCGTGGCCGTCGCTGCCGTGCTCGCGAGCACGGGACTGTGCTGGATTCTCGGCGACGTGCTCGCGATGGCCGATCAGGTGATGGTCTACCTGCTCGGAGTGCTGCTCGTCGCCAGCCGCCTGCCGCGAGTGCCGTCGGTGCTCGCCGCGGTCCTGTCCGTTGCGGCTCTCGACTTCTTCTTCGTGCCGCCCTTCTTCACGTTCGCCGTCGCGGACTTGCGCCACGGCCTCTCGTTCGTCGTGATGCTCTCCGTCGGTCTGATCGTGAGCACCTACACCGTGCGGCTGCGGGAACAGGCGCTCGCTGCGCAACAACGCGAGCGGCGCACGGCGGCGCTGTACGCGATGAGCCGCCAGATGGTGATCGAGACCGGCGTCGGTGCGATCGCGTCGACGGCGCTGCAGCACGTGCGCGAGACGGTGGCGGTCGAGTGTTTCATCCTGCTCGCGGGGCGCTCGGGTCAGCTCGCGCCCTGCGGTGGTGAGGGGACGTGGGTCGTGAAGGACGAGCGCGAGCTGGCGGCGGCGCGCTGGACGCACGAGAACGGTCGCCTGTCGGGTATGGGCACCGACACGCTTCCGGGCACGGCCTGCCTCTACATCCCGATGGTCGGAACCGGCGGCCATCTCGGCGTGTTCGGCCTCGAGCTGCGCAAGCGCGGACGCGAGCTGTCGAGCTTCGACTGGCAGACCGTCGAGACCTTCGTGGCGCAGACGGCGCTCGCGCTCGAGCGTGCGTTGCTCGTCGAGCGCACGGCGAACGCGCAGGTGCAGATGGAGGCCGAGAAGGCGCGCAGCGAACTCCTGAGCGCGGTGACGCACGACGTCCGCACGCCGCTGACAGGCATTCTCGGCGCTGCGGACACCCTGCTCGAGCACGGCGCGACGCTCGACGAGGCGACGCGGCTGCGGCTCCTGCGCGGCATCCACGACGATGCAGAACACCTGACGCGCCTGGTCGGCGACCTGCTCGACCTCACGCGCATCGAATCGGGTGCCCTGAGAGTGCAGAAGTCGCCGTGCCCGATCGATGAGGTCGTCGACTCGGCCCTCGATCGCTGCGCGCCGCGCCTCGCAGGTCGCGAGGTCGTGCGCGAGCTTCCGGCGGAGGTCCTCGTGGTGCCGCTCGACGCCGTGCTGTTCGAGCAAGTGCTCCTCAACCTGCTCGAGAACGCCTGCAAGTACAGCCCCGAAGGTGCACCGATCCTGGTGCGCGGGCGCGCCGCGGACGGTGCGCTCGTGCTCGAGGTCTGCGATCGGGGGCGCGGCATTCCCGACGGGGAACTCGAGCGCATCTTCGAGCGCTTCTACCGTGCCGAGGACGGCGAACGGACGGGCGGAACCGGGCTCGGCCTCACGATCTGTCGCGCGATCGCCCGCGCGCACGGGGGCACGATCCGCGCGCGGCAGCGCGACGGCGGCGGCACTTGCATGGAGGTGCGCGTTCCGCTCGTGGCGAAGGAGCGTGGCGCGTGAACCAGCAGCGTGCTGCCCGCGGCGTGGAGGGGCCGCTCGTCCTGATCGTCGAGGACGAGCCGCAGGTGAAGGCGTTCCTCGAGACGAGCCTCGTCGCCAGCGGATTTCGCGTCGAGCACGCGCCCAACGGCGCGCGGGCGCTGTCGATGGCCGCTCAGTACGTGCCGGACCTCGTGTTGCTCGACCTCGGCCTTCCGGACGTCGACGGACTGGAGGTGCTGCGTGGCTTGCGACCTTGGTGCCTCGCACCGGTGATCGTCGTTTCCGCGCGCGGGCAAGAGCGCCGCAAGGTCGAGGCACTCGACGCGGGTGCCGACGACTACATCGTCAAGCCCTTCGGCGTTCCCGAACTGCTCGCCCGCATGCGCGTGGCGTTGCGCAACGTCGCGCGCCGCCACGCGGGTGCGCTCGAGACGAGCTGCACGATCGGTCCGCTGCGCATCGAGCTCGAGGCGCGCCGCGTCTTCTGTGCGGGTGAGCTCGTGCACCTGACGCCGATCGAGTTCAAGCTGCTCGCCGCTCTCGTGGCGCACAGCGGCAAGATCGTCACGCACCGCCAGCTGCTCGCCGAGGTCTGGGGCCCCAACGCTTCCGAGGACTCGGGCTACCTGCGCGTGTACATGACGCACTTGCGGCGCAAGCTCGATCCCGGGCGCGCGTGGCCGCGCCTGTTCCGCACGGAGGCGGGGGTCGGGTACGGAGTTGCGGCGCCCGAGGAGTTCGACGAGCGCGCGGGCGAAGCCGCTCAGTAGTCGCGGCGCGAGGCGGCGGCGCGCCAGTCGGTGAAGGCAGCGAGGCCTTCGGTGCGCAGCAGCGTGGAGATCGGCAGGCGGCGCGCTTCGATCGGCAGCGCGAGCTCGCGGTAGATCAGCTCGTCGTCGAAACCGGCGGCGGCGGCGTCGTCGCGCGTGCAGGCGAACACGAGGCGCGCGGGGCGGGCCCAGTAGAGCGCGCCGAGGCACATCGGGCAGGGCTCGCAGCTCGAGTAGATCGTGCAGCCTTCGAGCTGGAAGCTCGCGAGCGCGCGGCAGGCCTCGCGGATGGCGACGACCTCGGCGTGGGCCGTCGGATCGTTCCAGACGGTGACGCGATTGCAGCCCTCGGCGACGATGCGGCCATCGCGCGCGACCACGGCGCCGAAAGGGCCGCCGCCGGAGGCCACGGATTCGCGGGCGAGCGCGATGGCGCGGCGCATCAGGGCCGTGTCGAGGTCGGTCGGGGTCACGGGAGAGCTCGTGGCGTCGAGGATGGCGGGGGTGCGAACGTGAGACAAGCGCAAGGTTCCCTTCGAGCTGGACAGCGGGCGCGCGGGCGTGCCTAGAATCGGCCGCCGTCCCCTGAAGCTGGAGGTCCCATGCTCACGCTCGTCGTTGGTCTCGTTCTCGCCTCGCTGTCCGGTTCCGATGGCTATCGCCTGCCGCCCAAGGAGGTGGTCGAGCTCGTCGATGCGCCCGTGACGCCGGGGACGCAGCTCAGTCCGAGCGGGCGCTGGATGCTGCTCGTCGAGCGCCCGTCGCTGCCGAGCATCGCCGACGTCGCGCGGCCGTGGATCGGGCTCGCGGGGCTGCGCCTCGACCCGCGCACGAACGCACCGCACCGCACGAGCTTCGAGACCGGGCTCGTCCTGCGCGATCTCGAAGGCACGCAGCAGCGCCGCGTGCCGCTGCCCGAGGGCGCGCGCATCGGCAACGTCTCGTGGTCGCACCACGACAAGCTGTTCGCGTTCACGCTCGTCAAGGAAGACGAAATCGAGCTGTGGACCTGTGACGCGCTCGAGTTCACGCCGCGGCGCGTCGCGCAGGGGCTCAACACGCTGTTCGGCGACTTCCAGTGGCTGCCCGATGGCACGACGCTCGCGTACGGACGCATTCCCGACGCGCGTGGAGCGGCGCCCGAAACGCCGCGCGCGCCCGCAGGTCCCGCGGTGCAGGAGTCGAGCGGCCGCAAGTCGCCGGTGCGCACGTACCAGGACCTGCTGCGGGACGAGCACGACAGCGCGCTGCTCGAGCACTACGCGCAGGCGCAGCTCGCGACCGTGAGCTGGGATGGCAAGCGCCGCCGCGACATCGGCGCGCCGGGAACGCTCCTGTCGTTCCGCAGCTCGCCCGACCAGCTCTTCTGGCTCGTGACGACGCTCGAGCGCCCGTACTCGTACGTGATGACGCTCGACCGCTTCCCGTCGCGCACCGAAGTGTGGGACGCGGACGGCAAGCTCGTGCGGCAGGTCGAGCGCCACGGCCTGCTCGATTCGATTCCGATCGAAGGCGTGCCGACGGGACCGCGCTCGATCAGCTGGCGGCCGGGCCGTTCGGCGACGCTCGTGTGGGTCGAGGCGCTCGATGGAGGCGATCCCAAGACGAAGGTGGCGCACCGCGACCGCTGGCTGGAGCTCGACCTGCGCAGCAAGGGCGAGCCGAAGGAGTTCCTCAAGCTCGAGCACCGCGCGCGGGGGCTCGCGTGGTTCCGCGAGCCTTCGCTCGTGCTGGCGAGCGAGTTCGACCGCGACCGCAAGTGGATGCGCGCGACCCTGCACGACCTGTCGGGCAAGGCGCCCAGTGTCGTGCTCGAGGACCGCAACCAGAACGACCGCTACGGCAACCCCGGCATGCTCCAGAGCGAGCCGATGCCCGACGGCACGCGTGTCGTGCGCCAGGTGGGCGAGTGGGTCTACCGCTCGGGCGAGGGCGATTCGCCCGAAGGCGCGCGGCCATTCCTCGATCGGCAGAGCCTCGCGACGCAGAAGGCGGAGCGCCTGTGGCGTTGCGGCGAGGGCGTGTACGAGAGCGTGGCATCGATCGTGCGCACGGGCGCCGACGGCACGCCGGTGTTCGTCACGCGCCGCGAGTCGGCGACCGAGCCGCCGAACCTGTGGCTGCAGGATCCCGCCGCGAAGCGCACGGTCGCGCTCACCGAGTACTCCGACCCGCAGCCGCAGATCCGCGGCATCTCGCGCGAGCTCGTGCGCTACCAGCGCTCCGATGGCGTGCAGCTTTCGGCGACGCTGTACCTGCCGGCGAACTACCAGCCCGGCACGCGCCTGCCGCTCGTCGTGTGGGCCTATCCGCTCGAGTACACCGACGCGTCGACGGCCGGTCAGGTCGCGGGCTCGCAGCATCGTTTCACGACGATCCGCGGCATGTCGCAGCTCTTCTTCCTCACGCAGGGTTACGCCGTGATGGACAACGCGACGATGCCGATCGTCGGCGATCCCGAGACCGCGAACGACACGTTCCTCGAACAGATCGCCGACGCCGCCAAGGCTGCGATCGACTTCGCGGCCGCGCGCGGCGTCGCGGATCCCAACCGCGTCGGCGTCGGTGGCCACAGCTACGGCGCGTTCATGACCGCGAACCTGCTCGCGCACACCGACCTCTTCAAGGCCGGCTGCGCGCGCAGCGGCGCCTACAACCGCACGCTGACGCCCTTCGGCTTCCAGAGCGAGCGCCGCACGCTGTGGGAAGCGCCCGAGATCTACGCCAAGCTCTCGCCGTTCTACTCGGCGCACAAGATCAACGAGCCGCTGCTCCTGATCCACGGCGAGAAGGACTCGAACCCCGGCACCTTCCCGATCCAGTCCGAGCGCCTCTACCAGGCCATCTCCGGCAACGGCGGCCGCGCCCGCTGGGTCGTGCTCCCCGAAGAGGACCACGGCTATGCCGCGCGCGAGAGCGTGCTCCACACCCTCGCCGAGATGATCGACTGGTTCGACCAGCACGTGAAGGGCTCGAGCGACGTGCGCTGAGGCGCGACACGCAGAGCCACCCACATGGAGTTGTCTGAAGACGAGCCGCCCGGAAGCCTGTTCAAGTATCGATCGATACCGAAGACTCCAGACGAACAGGAAAGACTCCGAAAGTTGATTGTGGAGGGTGCGTTGTACCACGCCAAGCAGGAGCAACTAAACGACCCGTTCGACTGCATTCCTGTCTGGGTTCATGATGCGGGAAAGAACGTGCTACGAGACTGGGCTGATCAGCAGGTAACGGAACGAGGATTCGCAAAGCACAAGCGAAGCGAGGAGCGAGACAAGCTGCTGAACCGCGCAAGTCAGCCGGGCTATTGGGATAGACTGTGGCGCAAGATGGTTCAGAACTTTGGTGTCTTTTCGGCGTCTGCCGCGTGGGACGTCGCTTTGATGTGGGCGCACTATGCGGACAACTTCCGCGGCATCTGCGTCGAACTGGCGCTGAAACAGAATTATCAGAACACCAGCAACATCCATCACCTACCGATCAAAGTCACCTACAGTCGAAATCGGGTTGGGCTGAGTGTTAGAGCGATGCTCAAGCGGCAGCAGCAAGGAGAGGTCAGTCTGCAGCAGGCCGCTCAGGCGTTCGCTTCGAAATCAAGCGATTGGGATTACGAAGCGGAGTGGCGGCTGATTCGCAGCTTTCGCAACGATCTTGACGGACGCACCACCCATTTTGGCGCTCACGTTGTCCGGTCGGTGATCCTAGGGCCTTTGATCACGCCCGAAGACGAAGAACTGATTAGGGGTTGGGTTGAGGGCGTCGATGAGGCCGTTCGAGCGCGCGTGCGAAAGTCACGGCTCCATGAGACCGAGTATCGCGTCGTCGTCGATGAGTAGTGCGTGACGCAGCGCGAGCGAAGGCGCGCGCGCTGCGTCGAGGGCGCGAGTCGGCAGAGCGAGGAAGGGCCCCGGAGATGCCCGAACGAACTAGCCGCCGGCGGCGGGTGGGGTGGTGGAGTCGGGTTGGGCGGGCGGCGTCGAGTTCGGAGCGGGCTCGGCGGGCTTGGGCTTGGGCTCCTGCATCATCTGCGGCACGACGGGCTCGAAGAACAGCGTGCCGATGCCGAGGTCGAAGGGGCCGATGCCGACGCACACGCCGGCGAGGCCGGCTTCGAGGCGCAGGAGCTTCCAGACGCTGATCTCGAACAGCGCGCCGTGGCTCGTGCCGTCGAGCAGCTCCGCGCGCAACAGGCCCTTCTCCGCGCGCCAGCCGAACACGGCGTGGCCGTCGATCAGGCCGTCGGCGCGGGCGCCCGGGGGGCCGTCCTGGGAGTCGACGGAGATCAGCGTGCAGGAGGAGGCGAGAGCGCAGAGCGCGGCGGCGCCGAGGAACTTCGGTAGGGAGCGGGACATGCGATCGGGATCCTTCGAGGGAGGCGCGGGAGGTGGCGCGCGCGGCGGAGAATACAGGATCGGGCCGCGCCCGTTTCGTTCGTGTTGTGTCGCGAACGAGCGTGCTTTCAGCGCGCGAGCTCGAGCGCGAGGCGCTTTCTCGCCACTTCCAGCCGCTCGAGCCGCTCGGCGGTGGAGAGGGCGTCGTCCTTGCGCTCGTTCCAGGCCTCCAGGCGCGCGGCGAGCTCGCGCCCGGCGCGGCGCT
>JABWBL010000178.1 GCA_013360535.1 Planctomycetaceae bacterium | reverse complement strand
GGCGCCGACGTGCAGCCAGCGCAGCGTCGCTTGCAGCAGGTCCTGAGCAGTGTTGGAGTCCATGGGCCGTTCTGGCGACTATCTCTCGCGCGCGGAGGCGCGTCAAACGCGAGCGTTCACGGCGCCGGTACGCGCAGGCCGAGCTGGGCCTCGAGCCCGCGCCCGGCGCCCAGCGTCGCGCGGAACGAGAAGCGCCCGAGCCACTCGTGGGTCAGCTCGAACTCGTAGTCGCCGGGCACGAGGCCGCGCAGCTCGAACGTGCCATCCGCTCCAGTGAGCGCGAAGTGCGGCGTTTCGACGACGTGCACGAAGGCCTGCATCCACGGATGGATGTCGCAGCGCACGGGGATCGAGATCTCGGGGCTCGTGAACACGATCTGGTGATCCACAGTGCCGGGGCCGAGCGTGCGGTTCGAGTTCTCGTTGCGCCGGGATTGGACATGGACGTTGTGCACGAGCGGGTCGGAGTTGTGCACGGCGAGCGGCTGGCCGGTGCGCACGACGACGACGTGCGGCTCGAACACGCAGCCCTTCTGGTCGAGCACGACGGATTCGGTCGGAACTGGCACGCTCGCGAGCGGAGGCCCGGATTTCACGCGCAGGAGCACGTTGGCGACGCGCCCTTCGCTCACGAGCAGGCGCTCCGTCGGAGCTGTCGTTCGCAACGTTCCGCAGCCGTCGCTCGCGCCGAGCGCGAGCGGCGGAAGCACCGGAGCCTCGCCAATCAGGTGTACGTGCCCCCGCAGCGTCCCGGCCGGCACGGCGTCCGAGTCCGCGACCACGAACACGGTCGACGGTGCAGGTTTCGGCGTCGAATCCGGCGCGGGCTCGTTCCCGCAGGAAACGAGGCCGAAGGCGAGCGTGAGTACCGCGAGTCGCCTCACGCGAGCTCCAGCAGGATCTGCAGGCGCAGGAAATCGACATCCTTGAGCCGCACCGCGACCGGATGGCCTTCGGTGAACGAAAGGAAGGTGCGGCCGCGCTTGATGTTGATCGTCGGGCCTTTCACCTCGACTTTCTCGCCGATCAGGCGCGCAGGCAGGAACCCCGTGACGTTGAAGTCGACGAGCTCGATCTCGAGCCCCGGAGGCGAGACGCGGCGCACGCGCGCCTTGAGCTTCTCGCCGATGTGCGGGTGCATGAACTGGCAGACCTTGAGGTCCCCCACGGCGTTCGAGCACATCTCCGCGATGTCCGCCTGCGCCGAGCTGTGCGCGGCGATCGAGTTGAGGTCGTCGAGCAGCTCGAGCGTCTTCAGCTCGCGCGCCGTCTCCTCGGGCCGGCTTTCGAGCGCCCACAGCCAGCGGTGCACCATCAGGTCCGGATAACGCCGGATCGGCGACGTGAAGTGCAGGTAGGCCCTGCGCGCGAGCCCAAAGTGACCGGCGACGTCCTCGTGGTCGTGCACCTCGTACACCGCGCGTTCGATCAGGCCCATGATGCGCTGGATGAGCGCCTCGGCGTTGGGCTTCTTGCGCGCGGTGCGGATCAGGCGCCCGATGTCGCGGCCGGTGAGCTTCTCCTTCGTCGGCACGCGCAGGCCGTGCTCCTCGAGCTGCTTCGCGACAGCCTCGATCTCCTCAGGGCTCTTCTCCTTGTGCACGCGGTAGATCGTCGGCAGGCCCCGCTCGCGGAACAGGTCGCCAACGGCCTGGTTCGCGGCGAGCGCCGTCTCCTCGATCAGCGCCATCGAGAAGTACCGCGGATAGTCGACGACCGCCTTCACCTCGTGCCGCTCGTCGAACTGGAACTTGCGCTCGCGCGATTGCATGCGCATCGAGCCCTTGGCGTCGCGCAGCTGCTGCTGGCGCACCGTCCACTTGCGGAAGTGCTCGAGCGGCTCGCGCAGGTGCGCGACGGCGCGAGTTTCTTCGGAGTCCTTGCCGTCGAGCAGTTCCTGCACGACGCGGTACGTGTTGCGCTTGACGCTGCGGATCACGCTCTTCGCGATGCGCGAGGACGTGCGCTGTCCCGCAGCGTTGAACACCATGAAGACCGAGTACGCCAGCCGGTCGCGACCTTCGACGAGCGAACACAGGTGGTTCGAGAGCTCCTCGGGGAGCATCGGCACGACCTGATCGGGCAGGTAGATGCTCGTCGCGCGCGCGAGCGCCTCCGCGTCGAGCGCCGTCTCCGGCCGCACGTAGTGCGCGACGTCCGCGATGTGCACGCCGACCTCGTAAGCCCCGTGCTCGAGCACCTCGATCGAGATCGCGTCGTCGTAGTCCTTCGCGTCGTCGCCGTCGATCGTGAAGATGCACTTCGAGCGCAGGTCGAGCCTCCCGACCTTGTCGGCGTCGGTCGGATCCTGCGCGAGCTGGCCGACTTCCGCGCGCACGTCCTCGGGGAACACGGTGCGCACGCGGAACGACGCGAGGATCTGCATCTCCTCGGAGTCGGTGTCGCGGTAGCACGCCGGCCCCGTCTCCATCGGCTCGAAAGCCTGCGGCCGGCGCGAGATGCGCTCGCGCGCCTGCGCCTCGGCGATGTCGTCGACCTTGCGATCGGGACCAAAATCGCTGATGAATCGGAACTTCGGCTCGTCGGCGGAGGGCTGCGGCGGCGGCGTGCCACGCTGCTTCGCGAGGTCCTTGAAGCTCGAGAACTTCTTCTTGTCTTCGGTCATCGGACAACGTTCCTTCGCTCACGGAAGTGCTGCACCGCCACGGCGCCGAGCGCGACGAGCAGCGGGTCGACAGGGAAGCGATAACGCTCGGAGACGTGCGTCAGATAGTACGGCGCACCGAAGGCGAGCAACGAGAGCACGAGCAGGATCCGCACGTCGCGCTCGAGGCGCGCCTTGGCGAGCGCGACCAGCGCGCCAACCGCCGCGAGCACGTAACTCGCGTACTTGACCCAGCTCGCCGGATCCCGTGCGGCGCTCTTGCCCGAAGTCTGGCGCGTGTCGCTCGACGGCGGTTCGCTGACCCAGAACAAGGTCGAGCGCCGCGCGCTCAAGCTCACGAAACGCCCGGGATTCGCTCGAATCCATGCGACAGCTCGCTCGCGGTTCTCCGCCGAATACTGGACTTCACCGAGCTCGCGATAGAGCGCGAGCTCCTCGGGAACATGCGACGGGTGGTACTTGAACGGCACCGGCCGGCCGTCGGCCTCGTCGTGGTTGCCGATGCGCAGCTCGACGCCGAGGTTCGGCCGCAGCGAGAACGCTCCGAGCGCGAGCTGGTTGCGCAGCATCCACGGCGCGCACAACGCACCAGCGGCAAGCGCAAACGTCGCAGCGGCTTTCAGCCCCGATCGGCGCCAAGTGAACCCGAGCAAGAGTGGCGCGAGGCTCGCAGGCGCCGGATTGAGGACGAGCAACGCTCCATACGCGAGTCCGTTGCCCACAACCGAGGTACCGGGTCGCAGCACACGCTCGAGCACCCACGTCAGCGCCAGCGCGACGAACGTCGTGTCCCACACGAGCTGGAACGTGTTCGAGATCGCGATCGGATAGAAGGCGAACAACCAGCCGGCGAGCCGCCCGGCCCGCGGACACCCGAGCGTGCGCGCGAGCTTCACCAGCAACACCGCCGTCAACGCCGACGCGAGCGCTTGCAGCGTCACCACGATCGCCATCGACGTCGCCGTCACGCCACCGCCGAGCTTCATGGCGACCGCAAGCAACAGCGGAAACGGCGGCGTGAGCCACGCCGTCGCACCGGTTCCCTGTCCCCACGGATCGGAGTAGCCGCGCCCTTCGAGCAACGCTTGCGCGATGCAGGCGGGCTCGTGACCCCAGTCCCACGCGCTCGTGCCGGCCTTGATCGAGAACCCGCCGAGCGCGAGCGCCGCCGCGAGACGCACCCCAAACGCCGCGAAAAACAGCGTCCAGAGCGCCTTGTGGCCGGGCTGGGCGTCGGAGCTCACGGGCTCACTTGACGATGAAGTTCACGAGCCGGCCGGGGACGAGCACGACCTTGGCGACGTCCTTGCCTTCGAGCCACGACGCGACCGTCGGACGCGCCGCGGCCTCGACTTCCGGCTGTTTCGCGGCCTTGGGCACGACCACGCGTCCGCGCAGCCTGCCGCCGACCTGCACGACGATCTCGACCGTGTCGTCCTCGAGGAACTCCGCGCGCACCTTCGGCCACGCGACGTTCGCGAGCGACGTCGAGTAACCCAGCCGCGACCACAGCTCCTCCGCCATGTGCGGCGCAAACGGCGCGAGCACGAGCACGAGCCGCTCGCCCTGGCTGCGCGACAACGCCGCCTGCTTCTTGTAGGCCTCGTTGACGAACGTCATCAGCGCCGCGACCGCGGTGTTGAAGTTGAAGACCTTGAACGAGTCGTCGACGCGCGCGATCGCGCGGTGCAGCAGCTTCTCGAGCTCCAGCGTCTCGCCTTCGAGCGCACGATCGCCCTGATCGACCTTGAACTGCGGCCGGATCGGCTCGGCACCTTCCGGCTCGACGAACAGGCGCCACACACGGTCGAGGAATCGCGCGCAGCCCGTGATGTCGCGCGGATTCCACGGCTTCGAGTCCGCCAGCGGCCCCATGAAGCTCTCGTAGAGCCGCAGCGTGTCCGCACCGTGCTCCGCGATCACGTCGTCGGGATTGACGACGTTCTTCAGGCTCTTCGCCATCTTCGTGACGATCTGCGTGAGCGGCTCCGACGTGCCCTTGCGCACGTACTCGTTGCCACGCGCCTCGACCTCGTCGCTCGCGACGAGCCGCTGCGTCCTGTCCTGGTACGCAAAGGCCGTGATGAGCCCTTGGTTGAAGAGCTTCTGGAACGGCTCCTTCGTGTGCACGAGCCCGAGGTCGAACAACACCTTGTGCCAGAAACGCGCGTACAGGAGGTGCATCACCGCGTGAGCCGCACCGCCGACGTACAGGTCGACCGGGCCCCAATACTGCTCCGCTTCCTTCGACCACGGCGCCTGCGCGTTGTGCGGATCCATGAAGCGCAGCCAGTACCAGCACGAGCCGGCCCAGCCGGGCATCGTGTCAGTGTCGCGGCGCGCGGGCTGTCCCTTGTGCGTCGTCGCCACCCAGTCTTTCGCGCGCGCGAGCGGCGCGGAACCATCGGGCGACGGCTTGAAGTCCTCCATCGGCGGCAGCTCGACCGGCAGCGCGCTGTCGTCGACGGGAATCGTCGTGCCGTCGGCCAAGTGCAGCAGCGGGAACGGCTCGCCCCAGTAGCGCTGGCGCGAGAACAGCCAGTCGCGCAGCTTGTACGTCGTGCGCGGCTTGCCGACACCACGCTTGGCGAGCAGCTCGATCGCGGCTTTCTTCGCCTGCGGCGTCGCGAAACCTTCGATCGGCCCGGAGTTCACCGCCGTGCCGTCGCCGCTGAAGCACACGCCGTCGGCGAGGCCCTTCTCACCCGCGGGCGGCTTGACGACCTCACGCACCTCCAGCCCGAACTTGCGCGCGAACTCGAAGTCGCGCTCGTCGTGGCCCGGCACCGCCATGATCGCGCCGGTGCCGTAGGAGATCATCACGTAGTCGGCCACCCAGATCGGCACGCGGCCGCGCGGATCACCCTTCTCGAAGGCCGGATTGTGCGCAAAAAGACCGGAGAAAACGCCGGTCTTGTCCTTGGCGAGGTCCGTGCGCTCGAGCTCGCTCTTCGCTGCCGCCGCCGCGACGTACTGCTGGACGCTGGCGCGCTGCGCGGCCGGAACGTGCTCGAGCAGCTTGTGCTCCGGCGCCACGACCATGAACGTGGCGCCCCACAGCGTGTCGGGCCGCGTCGTGAAAACGACGAGCTTGCCCGCGCCTCCTTCGACCTCGAACTCGACCTCGGCACCTTCGCTCTTCCCGATCCACTCGCGCTGCTGGATCTTGATCGACTCGGGCCAGTCGAGCAGCTCGAGGTCCTCGAGCAGACGATCGGCGTAGGCCGTGATCTTGAGCATCCACTGCTTGAGCGGACGCCGCACGCACGGATAGTTGCCACGCTCGCTGCGACCGTTGATCACCTCTTCGTTCGCGAGGACGGTCTTGAGCTCCTCGCACCACCACACAGGCACTTCGGCCTGGTAAGCGAGGCCACGCTCGTACAGGCGCTTGAAGATCCACTGCGTCCACTTGTAGTAGCGCGGATCCGACGTGTTGACCTCGCGCGCCCAGTCGTAAGAGAGGCCGATCAGCTGCAGCTGGCGACGGAAGTTCGCGGTGTTGACCTCGGTCGCCTGCGCGGGCTGCACGCCGGTCTGGATGGCGTACTGCTCGGCCGGCAGGCCGAAGGCGTCCCAGCCCATCGGGTGCAGGACGTTGCAGCCCTCCATGCGCTTCTTGCGGGCGACGATGTCCGTGCCGATGTAGCCGACCGCGTGGCCGACGTGCAGGCCCGACCCCGAGGGGTACGGGAACATGTCGAGGACGTAGTACTTGGGCCGGCTGGCGTCGAAGCCCGGCTCGCCGGGGTTGGCGGCGGCGAAGGTCTTGTGGGCGGCCCAATGGGCCTGCCAGCGGGACTCGATCGTCCGGGGGTCGTAGGCGTTGCTCACGGAAGGACTTTGGAGGTTCGAGCGAACGGGGGGCCGAGGCGAAGGCCGCAGGATAGAACCCCGCGAGGCCCCCCGCACGCGGCAGGTGCCGCAGAGAACCTGTTGACGGCGCGACCGCCACAGGGCATCCTCTCCGCCCTTCCGACGTTCACGAGCGCGGCGCCCACCGGCCCGCGCCCGAGCACACGGGGGATTAGCTCAGTTGGTAGAGCGCGACAATGGCATTGTCGAGGCCAGGGGTTCGAGTCCCCTATCCTCCACCAAGCACCGCGGCCGCACCGGCAACCTGCCGAGGCGGCCGCGAGCCTTTTCCGGGCCGCTGGACGGGCGCTGCGCTCTCGCGTGCGCTGCCCGGAGAGCCTCACCCGAAGCTTGCGCAAGCGCACGGCAAGCCTGAGGTTCAGCTTGTCCCCGACCGCTATCCTGCGCGCCTCCCTTCCGCAGTCCAGACCATGACCGACCTTGCCCAGTCCGACCGCGTCGCCAAGGCCGCCGCCATGCGCGCCGCGGGCGTCGATCCTTTCCCGGCGCGCGGCGTCGTGCCGCAA
>JABWBL010000177.1 GCA_013360535.1 Planctomycetaceae bacterium | reverse complement strand
CCGCTTCGAACTCGACCGCCGAGTCGTCGTCCTCCACCGGATAGAGCGTGAACTCGACCGCGTTCGACAGGCCCGAGCCCGCCACCGCGGCCGGGTCGCGGTACCACGACTGCACCTGCACCGTCGCGCCACCCACGAGCGTCGGGTGCGAGCCCGAGGCCGCGAGCGCGGTGACGTCGAGCGTCAGCACGCCCGTGCAGTTCGCGAAGCCGCTCACGCCTCCCGACAGGCTCGTCGCCGTGCGCCGGATCGGATCGAGCACGCACTTGAAGCCCCCCTGGAACGGATGCGCCTGACGGCCGCTCGTGCCGTAGAAGAACAGGCCCACCTTGTTGTTGAGCACGTTGAAGGCGCGCACGCGCAGCGGCTCCGACGACTGCGTGCGAGTGAAGCCCGTCACGCCGAGGAACGGCGAGCAGCCGAACGAGTTGACCTTCGCGGTGCAGTAGAAGTCCGGCGAGTCCTCGGGGAACGCGGAGCCCATGTCGGCGCGCGTGCAGTCGGCGTCCTTCGGGCTCGCGGGATCGCCTGCGTCGACGCAGGGCGAGCCCGGCGCGAGGCGCAAGTCACCGGGGAACGTCTGCAGGAACATCGGATCGACGTTCAGGTTGCCCAACCCCGCGCCGAAGCCGTCGCTGTAGATCGCCTGGTTGGCGAGGAAACCCTGAGCATTCGTCGAGTTGCCCCACGAGATCGAGCTCGTCACGAGGCCCGTGAAGCTCCCCCCGCGCGCGAACCCCACGTTGCAGCCATTCGCCGACGCGCGCTCGACATCGACGTTGCCGCCGGTGAGCGAGAAGCCGGTTCCGGCGCTGATGTTCCAGGCCGTCAGGTAGTCCGCCGACGCGAACGCCTGAAGCTCGAACCCGTTGCCGGACTGGTTGACGTCGACATGTCGCAGTCGCGCCGTCGGAGCGAGGCAACGCAGCGCGTGCCAGCCTCCCGCGCCCGCATAACGCACGATCAGGTGCTCGACGTCCGTGGCCGGCGAGGTCGAGTGGATCGTCAGGAACGTCCACTGGTTGGCGTTCGGTCCGCCCGCGGCGCCGTTCGAGTCGCCGCCGGCAGCGTCGTCGAACTCCGACGTCAGGATCGCCGGCCGGTCGCCGGTCGCTGCGACCACGAGCGAGCCGCTCACCTGCAGGTTCTGTCCGAGCGTGAACTTGAGGATCGCGCCGGGGCCGAGCGTCAGCGTCGTGCCCGTCGAGACCACCGGCGACGTGGCGCACACCACGACGCCGTTCAGGCCGCTGTTGCCGTCGAGGTAGACGTTCGACGCGAGGTTGGCGCTCGTCACGCGCACCTGGTTCTGGCCGTTGCCGGTCGCCTGCAGCCGCGTGATGTACGGCACGGACTCGAGCTGCACGTCCGTGATCGCGTAGCCGACGTTGCCGCGCACGACGCACTGGTCGAGGCGCGCCTGGCTGGGCGAGCCCGCGTAGCTGATGCCGTGGAGGGCCGCGTTCTCGATCGTGCAGCGCGCGAGCGTCGGACTCGAGCCGTCGAACCGCACCGGCGTCCAGCCGCCGGCGCCGCCGAAGCGGAAGATCGTGTTGAAGAGCAGCGAGCTGCTCGCCGACGCGTAGAAGCGCGTGTAGACCCACTGGCCGGGAACTCCGTTCGAGGGGCCATCCGTGTTCGTGTCGCCGCCGTAGGCGTCGTCGAAGAACGACGTGATCACCACCGGCTGCGTGGGCGTGCCGTTGCTCAAGAGCGTGCCCGGCACCTCGATCGCGCCGCCCGCGAACAGCTTGAGGATCGTGCCGGCCTCGATCGTCAGCGTGCGGCCCGCCGGGATTCCGATCGAAGACGCCACGATCACGCCGTTGATGCCGGACGCGGGTCGGAGCACGGTGTCGCTCGCGAGTCCCCCGTTCAGGACACGGACCGCGTTGACCGAGTTGCCAACCGCGACCGAGCCGCTCACGTTGGCGAGCGACTCGAAGCCCTGGGCGACGATCGCCCAGCCCACGTTGTTCTCGAACTTGCAGGCCTGCAGCGTCGGACGACCGCTGGAGCTCGCGATGAAGAGGCCGTCGGCGGCGCTCGACGAGACGGTGCAGTTCTGGAAGGTCGGGCTCGCGTCCTCGATGCGGATCGGCGTCCAGGCGCCGGCCCCGCCGAACCGGAAGTGCGTGCGGACGACCTGCGACGCGCTCGAGCTCGAGTAGAAGCGCGTGTAGACCCATTGACCCGGGAGCGCGTTCGACGGCCCGTCCCCGTTCGAGTCGCCGCCGACCGTGTCATCGAAGATGGAGGTGAAGATCACCGGGCGCGAGCTCGACCCCTGGGTGTTCAGCGTGCCCGCGATCTCCGAGGTGCCGCCGGGGAAGAACTTGAAGACCACGCCCGGCCCGACGTCGAGCGTGCGGCCCGCGGGCAGGCTGAGACCGCTCTGGAGCGCCAGCACGCCGTTGATGCCGTTGGTCGCGACGATCGACGCGTCGGCCTGCACGGTCGACGTGCTGACGAGCACCGCGTTGCCGCCGTTGCCCGTCGCGCGGTTGTTCGAGAGGTTCGCGAGCGTGTCGAAGCGCGCGCCGGAGATGGCCCAGCCCGTGTTGTTGCGGATCGTGCAGCCCGCGATCGTCGGACGAGCGGCGCTGTTCGTCAGCTCGAAGCCCGGACCCGCGTTGTTCTCGATCGTGCAGGCCTCGAAGGTCGCCGCCGAGTTGTCGAGCCGGATCGGGTTCCACCCGCCCGCGCCGCCGTGGCGCACGATCACGTTCTTGAAGACGCTCGCGTCGCTGCCGGCGAAGAAGCGCGTGAAGACCCACTGGCCCGGCGAGCCGCTCGACGGCCCGTCGCCGTTGGTGTCACCGCCCGCCGAGTCGTCGCTCAGCGACGTGATGTAGATCGGCTGCCCCGCCGTGCCGTTGGCGAGCACCGTGCCGCTGATCTGGAAGTTCTGGCCGTTGCCGAGCTTCACGATCGCGCCCGGCTGGATCGTCAGCGTGGCACCCGCGTTGACCGAGATCGACCCGGTCGCGTGGTACACGACCCCCGACAGCAGCGGCCCCGTCGTCGCGTCCGACAACGCACCACTCAACACCGTCTGCGCCGCCGCGAGCCCGGGCAACAGGCCCGCCACGCCAACCGCAGACACAAGCAAGGAACGAAGCATGGGAATCACTCCAAATGGGACTCCGGAGCACCCCGTGCACCCCGGCTTCCCCCTGCTTCCGCCTCCCCCGCGCCAACGGACACCGAAGTCCGCTTTTCCGCGAATTCCGCCCACTCCCCCGCTTCCGGCCCTCCGCGGGCGCCTTGTTTCGCCCCCGGGCGCGCGCCGTGACCAAGTTGCGAACCATCGCAATTGGGTCACGGCCCGACCGGGCCGCCGGCAAGGGCCAGAACTCCTCTCCCTTCCAAGCTGCGAACCGTGGCCGAGGATCGTGGCTCAGATTCCATGGGCCGGTGCAGGGGGCGGGCGTCCCCCGCGGACTGCAAACCCGTCGGGTCCGACGAACCATCGGATCGCTCGGTTCGACTCCGAGGCCGGCCTCCACCTCCGCGAGCCCGACCCGCGCGTGCCCCGGTCACTCGAGTCCGGCGCGCGGACTGGTCACGGACGAGTACGCACGCTCGACACGCGCGACGCGCAGCTCGTAGTGCTCGTACCAGCGCTCGCGGCCGGCCCGTTGCGCGCCCAAGTGCACCGCGAGCCGCTTCCACGCCGCGATCGACGCCTCGTCGCGCCAGTAGCTCACCGTGATGCCCACGCGTTCGCCGTCGCGCACGCTCTCGACGCCCAGGAACCCCGGCTGATCGCGCGCGAGTTCGACCAGCGCGTCGGCGACCCGCCCGTACTCCACACCTTCGCGCTCGGTGCGCAGGCTCGTGAAGATCACCGCGTAGTACGGCGGCTCCGGCAGCTTCGCGAACGGTCCTTCGCTCGCACCGCTCATGCGTGCGCCTCCGCAATCTCGCCCCGCTCGTCGGGCCGTGCGGGTTTCAGGTCGAGCGGAACGGCACCGCCGTTGGGGAGTCGCGCTCCCGGAACCTGCGGCCTCATTTCATCACGCTCGCCACGGAGCCGTCGATGAACCAGAAGATGAAGTCGGGTCCGGTCGCGTTGAAGTAGTACCACTTCACGCCACCGCCGCTCGGCGACGGGCCGATGTCGCTCGGCGCGCCGTAGCGGTCGAGCACCATCTGGGGGGTCCAGCCGAAATGCGTGAGCTTCAATCGCTCTTCTGGAACCTCCGCCATCTCGAGCAGCGAAGCGTTGGAGACCGCCGCAGTGTTGAGCTCCAGCGGCCCGATCGCCTTCGAGCTCTTGTCGAGCTTCACGGAGAAACTCTCGAGCGCTTCGGCCAGGCGCAACATCGCCTGCGCCAGTTGCCCCGAATCCGCGGGCGGCTCCGATCGCACCTGCTCCCGGTTCGACTCCGTCGCTGGCGCTGCGACGCCGACCGAACTCGCGCGCACTGCCCAGTCGAGTTCCTTGACGACGACCTCCAGCCTCGACACGGACGCCGCCAGGTTGGACACGTCAGCCGCCAGCACCACGTTCTCCCCTGCCTCCGCGCTCGTGCCCAACCTCAAGAGCGCCATCCCGCCCGCGCCTACGAACAGCCCGAGCCCGAGAACGACCGCCAGATTGCCCTTCTCCATGTCGCGTGTCTCCCGCCTCGAACGCGTCGAAGTTCGACCGCTGCCGCCGCGCGCATCGCCGAGAGCGACGAACGCCACGCACTCGAGAATGTGCCCCTCGCGCGGACCCGTCAAGCCCGCGGCCTACTCGACCACTGCTGTAGCGTGCGCGGCATTGGTGACGACGCCGAGCCCACGCTCAGCGCGGGGAACGTCACGGTTTGCGGACCAGATCGATCGTGACGGTCTTGATCTCGCCGTCGGCGACATCGACGACGAGCGGTCCGATCTCCTCGTACCCGTCGATGGACTCGAATTCGAGGTGGTAACTGCCGGCCGCAGACAGCTCGTGGCCCTCGAACAACGTGTCGCTCCAGCTCGCCCCGTTCACGTAGTTCCCTTCAGCGTCGAGCACCGAGAACCAGAAGCCACTGGGTATGGACCGGATTTCTCCGCGTTCTCGCAGCTCGACTCGGACGGCGGTGAAGCGCCGTACCGGAATGTCCCGAACTCCCGGGGAAACGACGATGAGCTTGTCTTCGGACGCGAGCTCGTATCCGAGGCTCCTGAGATCCCCGGCAAACACGCAGATGACCTCGGCGGCGCAGGACACAGGATAACCTCCGCGCGCCGTGTCCAGCGACACGGTCTGACTCGTGCCAGTGTGAGTGACGTCGCTCGCCAAGGCCGGGATCCACGAGACGTCCGTCGGCTCGACGATCGCGCCCGAAGCCGCATCCACGAATCGCAGCAGGAACTCGGTCGCTCGCGGGATGTTCAACTCGAGGATGTGCTCAGCGATCTCGGGCACGGTGAAGGTCGTCAGGTACTCCACGCCGTCCACGTGGATCTGGAACTCCCCCCAGCAGAGCGCTTCGGGGCCCCACTCGTAGACGCGGCCTCGAATGTCCTCGGACACCATGCTCAATGCCGGCCGCAGCGCGCCGACGTCCTTGCCCGTTCGCCGCGACCGCAACGTGACGGCTCTGGCGCGCTTCATGCCGGATGGCACGTGAATTCGGCCGCTCACGGCGCACACGCCCTCCAACGTCGGTGGCTTCAAGCGCAGGGAGACATTCGTCGGAGTTCCCGCGCTGACCGTGACGTAATCGGACGCCAGCACCTGCGAACCGGCCCCGCCTGCCTGATGGAACGCGGCTTCGACGCGGTAGAACCCCGGCAGCAAGGTCGTCGTGAAGGTTGCGTTCGCGGGTTGGAGCTGAAACTCGGCGACGATCTCCTCCCATGCGTTCAAGATCCCCGTGATCTCCTCCTCCGGAAGCTGCCCGAACGAGGTGCGGTTCCTCAGTGGATCTGCCGTGCGGACCTGAATTACCAGCGTCCCCTTTTCGCGCTCCGGCACGTTGGTGAACGTCGCTATCAGTTGACCGCTGCGCTTCAGCCGTACGGACTTCGTCGTTCCATCTCCAATGTCGACGGCGAGTTGGCCCCACGCGTAGCCCGGAGCGCTCACCCAAATATCCTGAGGTCCCCGTCTCAAGGGCAGGTCGTTGAGCGTGAGCGGCGACGCCAGTGGTCGGCCATGAAGGACCTGCCTCTCCGAGGGAAGGAATCGACCGGAACTCTCGGCAACGAGGATGGACTGCAGCGGCTCGCCCGTCTCGTCATCCAACACGTGGAGCAGCGACTTGATGGGCCAACGGACGATGACCTCGAGAGGTTCGCCGACAGACTCCGACGCGATGCGCCTCGGAGACACGACGTCGCAGGCTCGCTCCCCGACTCGCGCATCTTCGATCTGCAGGATCTCGAGACCTGTCGGCATCTCGTCCAGCGTGCAGTTCCAGGAACCATTCACGCATTGAACGTCGATCCCGCGCGCATCGCCCCGCTCGCGTCGAAACACGAGCTTGAAGCTGCCTTGCTCGACGGGGCTCACCACACCAGCCCGATTCTCGAACAGGAACGAACCCTGCCATTCGAACCCGGACGGAAGAACGAGCTTCGCATCCGGTTCGCGACGTGCTTCGGTTTCGAGGCCATCGAACTCGGCAGCTGGCGCTTCTTTCGGCGCGCCGATGACGGCGATGCCTACGTCGGCCGCAGATCGAACGTGACGCTCGAGTTCCGCGCCGGACGGTGCAGTCGCGAGAGTTCTCCAACGCAGGAACGCGACGGTCGCCACCGCGCCGATCAGGAGAAGAACGGCAAGTCGCCGCCAGGCAGGGGTCTTGGTCATCGCGGGAACCCGAGGCCGCTAGCGCGCCCAGATGCCCTGGCCACAGCGTCGTCGCCAGAATCCGAGACACGCGCGCCGACTAGCTCGCGAGCTGCACGAAGCGTGGGGCGGTGGCGAGGCGCTCGCGCAGGCGGGTCCAGCGCTTGATGGCGGCGTCGGTGGTGATGCCGAGCTCGCGGGCGATGTCCTCGTGGGCGAGGCCTTCGAGGCCGCGGCGCAGGAGCAG
>JABWBL010000176.1 GCA_013360535.1 Planctomycetaceae bacterium | reverse complement strand
GCAGGCCCTGGGCCGTCGCCAGCGCCGACGCCCAGAGCGCCACGCACGCGCCGAGCCCCGCTCGCACGCCGTTCCGTCGTCGTTCGTTCATCGCTCTGGCTCGCGGCCGGCTCCGGAAGCCCGCCCCGAGCCTTCGATGGAACTCTACCCCGCTCAGGTTCCTCGCCGCGGGCGCGCCGCATTGGAATTTCCTTCCCAGGCCCCGCCCAAAACGCCCGCGGGGCCCTCCGGCTTCCCGGAGAGCCCCGCGGCGCGCTCGCGAGCCGGGTCAGGGCACCGTGATGAACTCGAGCGCGTCGCTCAGCGTCACGCCCTTGGGTGCGGCCGGATCGCGGTACCAGCCTTGCGCCTGCACGCGGACGCCCGCGTGGAACGGTGCGCCGACGGCGCCGGGGTGGTTGGCGACGTAGTCGAGCCAGTCGAGCTGCAGCGAGCCGTTGCAGGCGCCCGGCGTTCCGCCCGAGCCTTGCACGGCGGTGCGCTGCACCGGGCCGAGCACGCAGTAGGAGCTCGAGCTCGTCGGCGCCAGCGGCACGCTCACGCGTCCACCGAGCGCGTAGAAGACGAGCCCCTGCCGGTTCCCGTCGACATTCTGCACGGAGAGCGTGAAACCGCTCGTCGCACCCACGCTCGCGCTGCCGCTCGCGCTCACGCTCGGCACGCAGCCCGTGCTCGACACGCCGGCCGTGCAGTAGTTCACCCAATCGAGCCACGCGAGCTTCACGCGCGCGATGCGGTGCCGCACGGCTCCGTCGTACTGCGTGAAACTGCCGGCGACGAGCAGGTCACCGCCGGGCTGGCGCGCGCTCGCGAAGATGAAACCGTCGGTGCCGGAGCCCGGGTCGAAGCTGGCGTCGAGGGTTCCGTTCTGGAAGGCCCGCGCGATGCCGCGGCGCTGGACGCCGTTGATGCTCGAGAAGGCGCCGTGCAGCAGCACCGAGGAGTCGAGCTGCGGCTCGATGCCGACGACGTTGGAGCCGGTGTTTGGAACGGCGAAACCCGCCGGGTCCACGCTGCCGTCGCTGAGCAGGCGGACGAGGCTGGGTCGGAACAGTCCATCGAAGTGGGTGAAGCTCCCGCCGATCAGGATCGTGCCGTTGGCCTCCACCACCATGGCCTGGACGTATCCGCTCGGTCCGAAGCCGACGTCGAAGCTCAGGTCGACGCTGCCATCGGGATTCAGGCGAGCGATGCGCTCGCGCGGCACGCCGTTGAACTCGGAGAACGCGCCGTACACGAGCAGCTTCCCGTCCGGTTGTCTCGCCAGATGCTGCACCACACCAGGCGAACCGGCGCCGACATTGAAGCTCGGGTCGAGCTGGCCGTCGGGGAGCAAACGTGCGACGCACTTCGTCGCGACGCCGTTGTATTGCGTGAAGAACCCGGCGATGACGACCTTCCCATCGCGTTGCACCAGCAGGTCCTGCACGTGGCCGAGAACTCCCGTGCCCGGGTCGAAGCTCATGTCGAGCGCACCTTGCGCATCGACCTTCGCGAACGTGCGGCGCGCGAGGCCGTCGTAGAGCGAGAAAGTCCCGACCACGAACGCCCCGCCGTCCGGCAGCATGCGGATTCGAGTGATCGAGCCGTTGGGACCTCCGCCGGGCGTGAAGCTCGTGTCGAAGCTCCCATCCGCGTTCAGGCGAGCGATCCGATTGCAGGGAATGTCGTCGTAGCTGAGGAATTCGCCGGCGATCAGCCACTTCCCGTCCGGGCGGACCGCAGCGGCTCGGACCGCGGCGTCCGGCCCACGGCCGGGGTTGTAGGTCAGGTCGTGAGAACCATCGGCGTTCAGTCGAGCGAAGCCGCCGCGCGCGGCGCCGTCGACACGCGTGAAATTGCCCACGAGGATGTGCTGGCCATTCCCGAGCGGCAACGCGTCGCGGGGCGTTCCGACGAGCCCGAGACCGGGATCGAAACTCGCGTCGTTCGAGCCGTCCGTGTTGAGCCGTGCGATGCCGGCGCGCGGGGCGCCACCGCAAGTGGTGAAGGGACCGCCGATCAGCGCCTTGCCATCCGGCTGGAGCCGCACGAAACCCGCCGCGTAATTGGTGCCTGCGCCGGCGTTGAAGAGCGGATCGACCGCTCCTGTCGACAGCAGGCGCGCGAGGTGCATCGCGCTGGTGCCGTTGATGGAGAAGAAGTCACCGGCCACGATCACTGCGCCGTCGGGCTGCACCGCGAGCGCCGAGACGTAGGAATCGAAACCCGTGCCGGGGTCGAAGCTCGCATCGAGGCTTCCGTCCGGCATCAGGCGCGCGATGCGCCAGCGCGTCACGCCATTCATGCGCCGGAAGTGGCCGCCGACGAGAATGCGGCCGTCGGGTTGCACCTCGACAGCGCTCACCTCGGGCTCCGGCACTCCGCCGGGACCTTCCCCGGGGTTGAAGCTCAAGTCGAGGGTGCCGTCGGCATTCAGGCGAGCGAGCTGCGCGCGGCGCTCACCTTCGACGATGGAGAACTGCCCGGCGACGATCACGCGCCCGTCGGGCTGCAAGGCCATCGCGTTCAGGATTCCGAGGGTCGGCGGCACGAAGCTCGGATCGACGGCGCCGTTGGCCAGCACCCGCGCGACGTTCGAGCGCGGCTGCCCGTCGTAGTGATCGAACCGGCCGGCGATCAACACGCGGCCGTCGGGCTGCCTGCGCGCCGCCTGGACGTAATAGGGATTGCCCAACCCGGTGACCCCGGCGCCCGGCGAGAAGCTCGAGTCGTAAGCGCCGTCCACGTCGACCCGGGCGATGGCCGGCCGCGGCGAACCGTGGAGCAGCGAGAACCCTCCGGCGATCCACACGCGCCCATCCGGCTGGATCACGCCAGTCTGGACCGCCGAATAGGAACTCGCTCCGGCCGCGCCGCTTCCAAACATGCCGTCGTCGAGCGTGTGGAACGTCGGGTCGTTGGCGCCGTCCTGTGCGGCCGCGCTCACGACGGAAAGGGCAGAGATCAGCGCTGTTGCCAGCGCACGAGCGAAGCGGACCATGCAGTACCTCCGGCGCCGGGAAGCGCCGCGGCGGGAAAAGGTCGGTCTGGAGAACGCTGGATGTCGTCGCGGACGAGTGCGTGTCGCCCGCAGGACCTCCTCGATAGTGAGCCCGCGTCGGGCAGTCACGGACTTCATCGCGTTCGAGCGGATTCCCGAGCCGGGGACGACAGACCGCAGGCCCGCCGGGCCTCGGGGAGGCGACGGCGGGCCCGCGGTGCTGCGGCGGGGGCTGCTCTCAGTGACGCAAGACTGCGTCGCGGATCTGCTGGGCCTTGGGGTTGCCCGGGGAGAGCTCCAGCGCGCGCGTGGCGGAAGAAGCGGCGCCGAAGTGGTCGCCGAGCTCGAGCTGCAACGCGGCGTGCTCGAGCAGGATCTCGAGCGACTCGTGCTTGCGACGGAGGTCGGAGTAGGCGCGCGAGGCCTCGTGCTCGCGGCCCTCGCGGGCCAGCGAGCGCGCGAGCTCGATCTGTCGCTCGAGCGAGGCGGAGTCGATGGTGGCGCCGTTGCGGCGGAAAACCCAGTCGAGAAAAGGAGTCATCGGATGCGCTTTCGTGGACGGGCCGGGAGCGATTCGTGCGCTCGATTCCGGCAGGACGAAGTTCGATTCAGCACAGGCGGGGCGCTCGCGCCCTGCGGCGTGAGCGCGCGACCCGCGGCGCACGAGGGCCATCGCGAAGGATGGAGCTCGAGCGATCGGGCGAGGCCGGCGGCGAACAAGAGCCAACGCCGGCCGAAGGGCCGTGAAGCTCGACTTCGTCAGCAGCGCGCGCCGAACGCGTCCGCGGAACCGTTGACGCGCAAGTGCGGCTGGCGGATGCCCGCGAGGCTCGCCGGGCGCTCGTCATCGGAATTCGCACCCGCGTCCGGCGGAAGCGGCGCCAGACGCTCGGGTTCCCCGTCGGTCTCACCGAGCTCGCGCTCGCCAGTTTCCTTGCGGGCGCCGCCGGGACCGGCAGGCTCCGCCGGCGAAAGGCACAGCGGCGTCTCGTGGGCGAACCCACAGCTCCGTTCCTCGGCGACCGTGCGCTCGAGAAGCTCCGCCTCGATCGCCGCCTGCTCGAGCCGCGGCCCGGCGAGCGCGATGAGCGCGAGCAGGGCGAGCAAGTTCAGGAGCTGGGCGATCCGCTTCATTTCGACGCCCCTATCCTCGTCCGTTTCCCCCGGCTACGCCAGACCTTGTTTTCACGACTCCACGGGCCGCCCCCGCACCGGTCGCGGAAGCCAGGCTCTCGCCGCCGTCGCAGTCCGGGGCGCCGCTCACGCATCCCAGTCCCAGAAGTCCTTCCTGTCGATTCCCTCCATTCCGGACTTGCCGACGCTGTTCGACATCTGCTTGAGCTTCTTCTTGTTCAGTTGGAGCACGCCGGGGAAGTTCTGCAGCGCGGGAATCCAGAAGCGATGTTCGCGAATGACGCGCGCCGATTGCTCTCGCAGCGGCTGGATGTGCTTGAGCACCGCGTATTCGACGTCACCGCGCCAGCCTTGCTCGTAGAAGCGCTGGAACACGCTGTTCACCATCACGCTGGTCGGAACGCAGCACACCATGTAGGCGCCGGTGACCGGGCTCAGGTCGAACAGCTTGGCGCCATCGAGGATGCCACCGGACTTCATCATCAGGTTGACGGCCTTTCGCTCGCGGTAGTCGCGCGCGAAGGAGTGCAGGAAGACCGAGAGCTTGGCCGCTGTCGATGCGACGCCAACGGCCGCGTTCGTCACCACTCCTTCACCCATGAGCAGGCCGGCGAGCTTGCTGCCGAAGGCCGCGCTGTCGATTCCGAACTTCGCCGCCGCTGCATTGCGCTCGCGCTCGAGCACCCGGATCATCGCGTGGATCGCGTGCCGCGGCTCCGCCGTGCTCAGGCTGTTCTGGACGTGATCGTCGGCCTTGGAGATGCGGTGCGAGGCCCGCACCGTCAAGATGCCGTTGTAGATCGCCATGCCTCCGCTCGTGAAAACGCCGAGAAAAGGCGTCACTTCGGCGGCGAAGGCCATCATGGCGCCGCGGGAATTGCTGAACAGGAACGCGCTCGCTTCCTTTGCGATGTCGTCAGGGAGCAAGGCCTTGGTCATGCCCTCGATGGCGCTCTCAGGCGAAGGCGCACCGCGCCCGCCCGCGGCCTTGACGAGCGTGTTCACGTCCTTCGCGGTGCTCGCCACCGTGTAGGCGAGCGTGACCTTCTCCTGCCGCTTCTTGAGCGCGAGCGACTCGAGGTAACCCGGACGCCATTCGAGCGGCCTGTTGCAGAACAGGTCGGTGACGATCGCCCGCGATTCGTTGCGCAGGTGCGAGAGCGCGATCCGTTCCTTGGCCGTGGGCGCGAGGTTCGGCACGTCCATCACCTGCCGGTAGAGCGTGTCGACGGCGGCAAAGCGGTTGCGCGCGTCCGTCCTCCAGTTCGCGCCCTTGGTCTGGATCCAGGCCATCAACGCGCTGCGCAGCGCCTCGAGGTTCGCCGGCGTCGGCGCGCGCTCGTGCTCGCCCAGCGCCTGATCGACCCGCTTGAGGGCCGAGCTGCGCGTCTTCATGGCGCCGGCGTTGGTCAGCTTGAGCCAGTTCTCCTTCGAGAGGATGTCGGCCATGTCGAGTCCGTCCGGTCTCGCGAGGGCGCGCGGCTCAGAGCCCGAGCGCCGCCTCGCATTCGCGGCGCCAGCGCATGACGTCGGAGCTCTCCCAGGCCTCGGGGTTGCCGCCGACGAGCTGGTCCATGCGCGCCTTGCCGCGGGCGTGGCTCTCCCGCGCCGCCTCGCGCTCGCCGAGCTTGGCCTGCACGAGCCCGCGCACGAAGTCCATCGCGACCGGGGTCACGATCAGGGCCGTCGGAGGAACGTAGCGGCCTTCCAGCTCGAGCGCGGCTCCCCGCCAGTCGCCGATGCGCAGGAGCGCGACGGCCCGGGGAAGGAAGACCCAATCCAGCCCCTCGAACATCGTGGCCTGCTCGTCGAGCGTCTCGAGCACGAACGGCGCGTCGCGGCGTGCGGGCTGAGGATGGTCGAGCAGCGGATAGAGCAGCGTGATCAGTCGGATCGGCTGCACCTCGGCGTGGATGGCCTTGACCAGTTCCTCGCGGCCGATGTGCCCGAGGTAGTAGCGCATCGCGACCAGGTCCGGGTGCCAGTCGGGATTGTCCTGCAGCGCGAGCGCGCGCTCGAAACAACGCAGCCCCTCGTCGTACTCGCCGAGCTGCAGCTGGCACAGGCCGAACGAGTACCAGGCTTCGCCGTGCTCGGGAAATTGCGCGATGAGCGCGCGGTAGCTGCCCTCGGCTTCCGTCAGGCGGCCCAGGAAGAACAGCGCGTCGCTGTTGCGCAGGCGCGCCGTCGGGTTGTCCGGTCGCAGCGCGAGCGCGGCCGTGCGGCAGGCCATCGAGGCCTCGAAACGACCGACGTCCTGATAGATCGTGCCGCCGATCGACTGCAACACGTAGTCGCCCGGATGCAGCTGCACGGCCTGGTCGTAGATGCGGTACACGGCGGGTCGCTGCGGGGCGCCGCTGTCCCACAACGCTGCGCTCAGCACGAAGATCGAGCCCGGGTCGAGCTTGGCGAGGTTCTGCGGGGCGCCGAGGTCGAGCATCGTCGGCAGGTCACCCTCGGAGATCGCCGCGCGCATGCGCATGCGCGCGGGATCGGGGTCGAGGTCCATCGCGAGCACGTACAGGTTCTCGGTCTTCTCCGAGCGCGGGCCGTGCACGCGGCGGCGCACGCGGCTCCAGTCGTCGAGCGCGAGCGCGACCTCGCGCGCGATGTCGCGCTCGCGGATGCGCTCGAGCGCCGGAACGATGTCGGAGCCCTCGAGGTCGACGCCGTACTGCCGGAAGGCGTTCGCGAAGCGCTGGTCGAGCTCGACCTCGGCCTGCCGGTTGCCGATCGTCGCGATCTGCTCGATGCGCAGCTCCACCAGCGCCTCGCGCAGCTCGTGGTCCTTCTCGAGCAGCTCCTGCTCGCGCCGCGCCGCCAGCTCCGACGCCTCCGAGGTCGCCACGAACTCGCGCGCGCGCTCGAGCGTGCCCTCGTCGGCACCTCCGGCTTCCGCCAGCGCAAGCGCGCGTCGAGCGGCCGCGAGCGCCTCCGCGTG
>JABWBL010000175.1 GCA_013360535.1 Planctomycetaceae bacterium | reverse complement strand
GGGCAGGTGCTCGACCTCGGGCTCTCGGGCCACTCGGCGCAGCGCGGCGACGTCGAGCGCATGCACGCGCTCAAGACCGGCGCCCTGATCGCCGTTTCCGCCGAGCTCGGGGCCATCGTCGCGGGCGCGGAGCCGGCACGGCGCGCCGAGGCGGTCGAGTGGGGGCGTTCCTTGGGACGCTGTTTCCAGGCCGTCGACGACCTGCTCGACGTCACGGCCGACAAGGCCGCGCTCGGCAAGACCCCCGGAAAGGACGCGGCGCAGGACAAGCCGACGCTCGTGGCCGTGCTCGGGCTGGAGGCGACGCGCCGGTATGCCGAGGAGGAGGCCGAACGGGCCCGCACGCTCGCCCGCCGCTGGGGCGGCCCGTTCGGGTCCACCGGGCTCCAGATGGTCGATTTCCTGCTCCACAGGCGCTCCTGAACGCCCTCCCCCGGCGCCCGCGCATCCGCTCGGCGGTTGCAAAGCCCCGCGATTCCGCCAAGGATGACTCATCCCTCCGGGCCCTCACCGATGCCCCACAGCCCTGATCCCGCCCAATCCGCCGGCCCTGCGCTGCCGGAGCCTCCGTTGCTCGAGCGCATCTCGAGCCCGGCCGACCTCAAGCGCCTGCCGCTCGAGTCCTTGCCTCAGGTGTGCGCCGAGGTGCGCGAGTTCCTGCTGCAGTCCGTGCAGCGCACCGGCGGCCACCTCGGCAGCAACCTCGGTGTGGTCGAGCTCACGACCGCGCTGCACTACGTGTTCGACCTCTCGCGCGACCGCTGCGTGTGGGACGTCAGCCACCAGTGCTACCCGCACAAGATCTTCACCGGCCGGCGTGAGCGCTTCGAGAAGCTGCGCATGACCGACGGCCTGTGCGGCTTCACGCATCCCGACGAGAGTCCCTACGACCTGTTCCACACCGGCCACGCGGGCACGAGCATCAGCCTCGCGCTCGGGCTCGCGCGTGGCGTCGCCCACGAGACTCCGCAGCCGCATTCGATCGCCGTGATCGGTGATGCGAGTCTCGGTGCAGGCGTTTCGTTCGAGGCGCTCAACTACGCGGGCGCGAGCGGCCAGCGTGTGCTCGTGATCCTCAACGACAACGAGTGGTCGATCTCGAAGTCGGTCGGTTCGATGGCGCGTTACCTGTCGCGCATCCGCAGTGCGAAGGTCGTGCAGCGCGCGAACCAGGAGATCCACAAGCTGCTCGCGGCGATTCCCGTGATCGGCGAGAAGGTCGACCGCACGCTCGAGGACATGGCCGAGGTGATGCGCCACGCGATGGTGCCCGGTCACGTGTTCGAGGAGCTCGGTGTCACGTACGTCGGGCCGATCGACGGCCACGACGTGAAGTACCTGGTCGAGAACCTGCAGCGCGTGCGCGAGCTCGAGGGCACCGTGCTGCTGCACGTGCTCACCGAAAAGGGCAAGGGCCACCCGAGCGCGCCGACGCATCCCGAGCGCGTGCACGGCGTCAAGGGCACCGGGCCGGCGCCGAAGACCGCCGGTGCGGAGTCGTCGAAGCTGCCGGGGCCGACGGAAGTGCGGCCCGCGGGGCCGGCGTACACGAAGGCCTTTGCCGACGCGTTGACCAAGCTCGCGGACCGCGACGTGCGGGTGCACGCGCTCACCGCCGGCATGCCCTCGGGCACCGGACTCGAGGGTTTCGCCGAGCGTTTCCCGGCGCGTTTTCACGACACGGGCATCACCGAGCAGCACAACGTCGCGATGGCGGCCGGCATGGCGAAGGCCGGGCTGCGGCCGTTCGTCGCGATCTACTCGACGTTCCTGCAGCGCGCCTACGACCAGGTGTTCCAGGAAGTCGCGCTCCAGAATCTGCCCGTGACGCTGTGCCTCGATCGCGGCGGGCTCGTGGGTCAGGACGGGCCGACGCACAACGGCGTGTTCGACCTCGCGTACCTGCGCACGCTGCCCAACTTCACGATCCTCGCTCCGCGCGATGCGACCGACATGCGCCGCATGCTCGAGTTCGCGCTCAACGCGCCGGGTCCGGTCGCGATCCGCTATCCGCGCGACAACTGCCCCGGTGTCGAGCGCATCCACGCCAACGAACGCACCGCAATGCTGCCGGGCAAGGCCGAAGTGCTCGTCGAGGCGCCGGCGGGCGAGCGCAGCGTCGCGATCTGGGCTTACGGCGCGCTGGTGAACCAGGCGCTGGAGGCCGTGGAACGGCTCGCGCGCCGCGGGATCTCGGTGACGCTGGTCGACGCGCGCTTCGCGAAGCCGCTCGACGAGGAGTTGCTCTCGCAGCACGCGCTCGCCTACCGCTACATCGTGACGGTCGAGGAGCACCAGCGGGCGGGCGGCTTCGGTTCGGCCGTGCTCGAGAGCCTGTCGCGCCTGCCGAACGCGCGCGCGCAGGGGCGCCTGCTTGGCATTCCCGACCGTTACATCGAGCACTGCACCACGCGCGAGGAACAGCTCGGGGCCTGCGGCCTCGACGCCGACGGCATCGAACGCGCCGTGCTCAACCTCGCGGCCGCCACGCGCGTCAGCTAGGGTCGAAGCGTGACCCCGCAGCGCCACGGAACCAGGCCCAAGCTCGCCGCACCGGGCAAGGGTGAGGTGCACTCGGTCCTGATCGCCGCGGATCCGGACAAGGCGGGCGTGCGCGAGCTCCTCGCGGAGCTGGTGCCGTGGCTGAGGCAGCGGGTCGACAAGGTCGAGACCGCCGAGGACGTGCGTGCGCTCGTCGAGCGGCGCTCGGCGCTCTCGCGCAAGGCGTCCCTGCACGACCTGCCCGACCTGATGATCGTGCTCGGCGGCGACGGCGCGATCCTCGGCGCCGTGCGAGCGTTCTCCGCGACTCCGGTGCCGACGCTCGGCATCAACTTCGGCCGCGTCGGCTTCCTCGCGTCGACGCCGGTGAGCCACTGGCGCGATGCGTTGGATGGCGTGCTCGCGGGCGAAGGCGTGCTCGAGCCGCGCCTGCGTCTGGTCGCGCACCTCGAAGCGAGCAGCGGCGGCGAATCCGATGGCGTCGAGGCCATCGCGCTCAACGAGATCCTCGTCGCGCGCGGCACCGCGCCGGGAATGCTCGCGCTCGGGCTCTCGGTCGGCGGCGAATTCGTCGCCGATTACCGCGCGGACGGCCTGATCGTCGCGACGCCCTCGGGCTCGACGGCGCACTCGCTCTCGGCGGGCGGGCCGATCCTGTTCCCGTCGATGCTCGCGATGGTCGTGACGCCGATCTGCCCGCAGGGGCTGTCGTACCGCCCGATCGTGCTGCACCCCGACAGCGCGGTCGAGATCCTCGTCAAGGAGAGCTCCGGCGACACGCTGCTCGTGCTCGACGGCCAGGCCTTCCACCCGATGCGCGTGGGGCAGGTCGTGCGCATCGAGCGCCACACGGTGGCCTATCCGCTGCTCGCGTGGTCGAAGCTCGATCCCTACCGGCGCCTGCGCGATCGGCTGGGCTGGAACGAGACGCGCTACCGCGCGCTCGAGACCTGATCAGCGCGCGATCGCCGTGGGCTCGAGCTTGCCGCCGACGATGCGGCCGGCTTCCATGCGCAGCACACGGCCGCAGCGCTCCGCGAGACGTTCGTCGTGCGTGACGAGCAGCAGCGAGAGCGACCGTTCCGCTTGCGCGCGGAACAGCAGCTCGAGCACCTTCTCGCCCGTGTCGCGGTCGAGGTTGCCTGTCGGCTCGTCGGCGATGAGCAACGGCGGATCGAGGAACAACGCGCGCGCGAGCGCGACACGCTGGCGTTCTCCGCCGGAAAGCTGCGTCGGGCGGTGCTTCATGCGCTCGGAGAGGCCGAAGCTCGCGAGCAGGTCGCGCGCCTTCTTCAGGTGCGCGGCTTTCGAGCGGCGGAACTCCGAGCTCGACTGCGCGATCATCGCCGGCAGCATCACGTTCTCGACCGCGTCGAGCTCCGCGACCAGGTGATAGAACTGGAACACGAAGCCCAGGTGGCGGTTGCGCAGCGCGGCGCGCTCGAGCGTCGTGAGCGACCACGCGTCGCGCCCATCGACGTCGACCGTGCCTTCGGTGGGGCGCTCGAGCAGGCCGAGCACGTGCAGGAGCGTCGACTTGCCGGCGCCGGACGGTCCCATCAGCGCGAGCCGCTCGCCCGCGACGAGGTCGAGGTCGACGCCGTGCAGGATCTCGAGCTCGGTGTCGCCGGTCTTGAAGACCTTGCGGATGCCGCGTGCCTTCAGCACGACGTTGGGAGCGCTAGTCATTGCGCAAGGCCTCCACAGGATCCAGTCGCGCGGCGCGCCAGGCCGGAATGGCCGCAAAAACCAGCGTGCAGACGAAGGCGCCGAGCACGATCAGTCCGACGGCGAGCGGCGTGACGACGCTGGGGATCGAGTCGAACAGGTACACGTCGCGGTTGAAGATCTGCACCCCGAACGTCTCCGACAGCCAGCGTTCGAAGGGATCGATCTTGATCGCCATCCACGTGCCGATCACGGCGCCGGAGATCGCGCCGATCAGCGCGTCCCAGAAGCCGATCAGCAGGAACAGCGCGAGCACGCCGTTGGGCGTCGCTCCCAGCGCCGTGAGGATTCCGATGTCGCGACGCTTCTCGGTCACCATCATCGAGAGGATCGCGAAGATCGTGAAGCCCGCGACGACGAGGATCAACGAGAGCATGATGCCCATCAGCACTCGCTCGTTCTCGATCGCGCCCAGCAGCGTGCCGCGGAACTCTTCCCAGGTGCGCAGCGAACACGACTCGTCGATCAAACCGGCCTTGTAGAGGCTTGCGCCGAGTTCCTCGCGCACGAGCTCCGCCTCGCCGGCGTAGTCCTTGAGCTTGACGAGCACCTCGCTGAACAGGATCGCGTCGGAGGGCACCGGATCGTCCTCGCTGGCGCCCGCGAGGAAGCGCGCGAGCTGCTCGCGATCGATGTACACGCGCTCGAGGTCGAGTTCGTTCTCGCCGGAACGAAACGTGCCGGCGACGACAAACTCGCGCTTCTTCGCCGACCAGCCGGTGTCCGACGTCGAGTCGGGCACGGCCGTCATCAGCGTGATGAACGAGCCGCGCCGCAGTTGGTGGTAGGCCATCACCTTCTCGCCGACGACGACGCTCGCACGCGGGCGCCCGACGCTGGCGTCGTACTCCGGCGGTGCGGCAAAGGGGTTGGCGAGGTCGGCGACACGCACACGCGGGCTTTCGATCTTGCCGTCCTTGTCGCGGCCGGCGCGGTCGAGCGACTCGAGAAACTCGGTCGAGCTCTGCTCCTCGATCGCATCGACCCCCGTGAGCTTGATTCCGGCAATCTCGCCGAACTGGCTGTCCGTCAGGATGCCGATGCTCCGTGCGTCCTGGCGCGTGAGGATGCACATCCATCCGAGGTGCGCGCTCGCGCCTTCGACGCGCGGGTCGGCGCGGATCGCCGCGAGGATCGGACCGGGGTCACTCGGTCGGCGCGCGCCTTCGCTCGGCGGCACCTTGAGGATCAAGTCCGACAGGCTGCCGCGCGCCGAACGCCGGGTTTCCTCGAGGAAACCGGTCATGATCGACAGGATCAGGATCAACGCGCCGACGGCGAGGAAGATGCCGAACACGCCGATCAGGTTCGTGCGGCGACGGCGCAGGAAACGCCACGAGAGGAAGACGCGGTACACGAGCTAGTGGGCTTCCTTTGCCGCGGCGGGAGCGGCTTCCGCGCTCGCTTCCGGGGCTTGAGTGGCCGAGAGCGGACGCATCGCGGGGAAGAGCAACACGTCGCGGATCGTGTCCTGACCCGTGAGAACCATCACGAGACGGTCAATGCCGATTCCCAGGCCCCCGGTCGGCGGCATGCCGTACTCGAGCGCCTGCACGTAGTCGACGTCGACCTCGCCCGGAGCCTCCTCGTCCTTCGACGCGACCTGCTCCTCGAAGCGGCGCTCCTGCTCGGCGGGATCGTTGAGCTCGGTGAACGCGTTGCCGAGCTCCATGCCGCCGAGGAACAGCTCGAAACGTTCCGCGGTCTTCGGATCGTGCGGGTTGGTCTTGGCGAGCGGGCAGATCGGCACGGGATAGTCCGTGCAGAACACCGGGCCCGTAAGCAACTTCTCGCAGGTCGCCTCGAACACGTCGTTCATCAGCTTCCAGTAGTTGCCCGGATCCGTGAGGCCGAGCTCACGAGCGCGCTGGCGCACCGCGGGCTCGTCGTCGAACTCGCAGCCGTTCTGCTGGCGGAACAGGTCCGGATAGCGCACGCGCTGGAAGGGCGCCTTGAGGTCGTACTCCGCGCCGCGGAACGTGACCTTGGTCGTGCCGTTGATGTCGAGCGCGAGCCGCTCGAGCATTTGCTCGGCGATCTCCATCATGCGGCGGTAGTCGGCCTGCGCCTCGTACAGCTCGAGCATCGAGAACTCGGGGTTGTGCCGCGTGGACACGCCCTCGTTGCGGAAGTTGCGCGCGATCTCGAACACACGCTCGAGCCCGCCGACGATCAGGCGCTTCAAGTACAGCTCCGGCGCGATGCGCAGAAAGAAATCGCAGCCGAGTGCGTTGTGGTGCGTCACGAACGGCCGCGCGGTCGCGCCGCCGAAGATCGGATGCAGCGTCGGCGTCTCGACCTCGAGGTACCCCTGCGCCTCGAGGAAACGCCGGATGCCCGACACGATCTTCGAGCGCTTGATGAAGACGTCCATGACGCCTTCGGTGGCCCACAGGTCGACGTAGCGGCGGCGGTAGCGCTGCTCGACGTCCGCGAGCCCGTGCCACTTCTCCGGCGGCGGCGCGTAGCTCTTCGCGAGCAGCTTGACCTCGCTCGCCCAGACCGTGATCTCGCCCTTCTGCGTGAACCCGAGCTCGCCCGTCAGGCCCAGCTGGTCGCCCGCGTCGAGCCACTTGCGCTGCGGCCACCAGTCGGTGAGCGAGTCGCGGCGCAGGCCGATCTGCACGCGCCCCGTGCGGTCGACGAGCGGCGCGAAGATCAGCTTGCCGAAGCGCACGCCCGTCTGGGGCAGTACAAACATTATTACGACTGGGATTTCGCTGGCGCGGAGGCTGAACACAAGCGCTCGATTGACCTCAATCCCAACTCCGCTGATGTACGTCTGGCACACGCATTCTACCTGGCGTATATGGGGCGCTTCGAGCAGGCCATCCCGG
>JABWBL010000174.1 GCA_013360535.1 Planctomycetaceae bacterium | reverse complement strand
AGCATGTCCGTGAGCCCGCCCTTCACCTCGAAACGCAGCGACTCCGGCCCGACCTCGTAGCGCCACTGGCCGTTCGGCCCGCCGCGCTCGGTCTGCACGAGCCCACCTGGCCGCGGCGCAGCCTCGAGCACGACGACTTCCGCTTCGGGCCCGCGCGCGTGCGCGTAGGCGAGGCCGGAGATGCCGGCACCGACGACAACCGTGTCGAGCGTGGTGACCATGGGGAGTCCGTTCCGTCAGATCGTCTTGCTGAAGCGCGGCCCTTCGGCCTTCTTCTTGCGCAGGTACTCGTCGAACACTATCGCGAGGTGCCGCAGGAACAGGCGGCCACGCGGCGTGACGTCGACGCGGCGGCCGGAGATCGTGCAGAAACCCTGGTCGGCGAGCGGCTGCAGCTCGCTCAGCTCGCGCGCGAAGTGCGTCGCGAGGTCCTTGACGCCGCAGCGCGCTTCCATCTCGTCGAGGTCGAGCCGCATGCCGCACATCAGCGACTGGATCACGGCGCGGCGCAGGTCGTCCTCGGCGCTGCGCACCATGCCCTTCATCGCGGAGAACTGGCCAGCGTTGATGGCGGCCTCGTAGCTCCTCGTGTCGTGGTTGTTCTGCACGAACGCGCCGCCGAAGTCGCCGATCGAGCTCATGCCGAAGGCGAGCATCTCCTCGGCAGGATGCGTCGTGTAGCCCATGAAGTTGCGGTGCAGCGTGTCGGACTCGAGCGCGCGATAGAGCGCATCGGTCTTGAGCGCGAAGTGGTCGAGGCCGATCACCTCGTAACCCGCCTTCGAGAGCTCGTCGATCGCCACGAAGAAGAGGCGCGCGCGTTCGGGCGCCGTCGGCAGGCGATAGCGCTCGAGCGCGGTCTGGTGGCGCTTGAGCCACGGCACGTGCGCGTAGCCGTACACCGCGAGGCGGTCGGGCTTGATGCGCGCGATCGTCTGCAGCGTGGCCGCGAACGTCGCTTCGGTCTGCTCGGGCAAGCCGTACATCAGGTCGAGGTTGACGCCGCCGATGCCGCGCTTGCGGCAATGCGCGACGAGGTTCTCGGTTTCTTCCGCCGTCTGGTCGCGGTGGATCACCTCCTGCACGTGCGAATCGAGATCCTGCACGCCCATCGAGACGCGGTTGAAGCCGAGCTCGACCAGCGTGTCGATCTGCTCGAAGCTCGTGACGTGCGGGTGCACCTCGATCGAGATCTCGGCGCCCTGCTCGATCTCGAAGTGGCTCGAGAGGATGCCGTACAGCCTGCGCAGCTCCTCGGGCTTGAGGTGCGTCGGCGTCCCGCCGCCCCAGTGGATCTGCGCGATCTTGCGGCGCTTTCCGAGCAGCGCGCAGGTCATCGCGACTTCCTTCTCGATCGCCGCGAGGTAGCTGTCGACCTTGCCTTGGCGCCGCGTGATCTCGACCGTGCAGCCGCAGAACAGGCACATGCGCGCGCAGAACGGCAGGTGCACGTAGATGCACAGCGGCTCGTCGGGCTTGGCCGAGGCGCGCACGAGCGCCGCACGCGCGTCGGCGTCGCCGAAGTCCTGCCACTCGGGCACGGTGGGGTACGAGGTGTAGCGCGGCCCCGCGCCCGACATGCGCAGGATCAGCTCCTCGTCGACGCGCAATTCCGCGGTCTTCATCTCGCGCGCTCCTTCGCGGCGCGCACGAACGCGCCGACACATTCGGGATCGGTGTCCTTGAACACGCCGTGCCCGAGGTTGAGCACGTGGCCCGGCCGCCCGCCGACCTCGTCGAGCAGCGCGGTGGTGCGGCGGAAGACCTCGTCGGGCGAGGCGAACAGCGCCGCCGGATCGAAGTTGCCCTGCAGCGCGCAGCGACCGTTCGAGCGCTCGAAGGCGTCACGGATCGACGTGCGGTGGTCGAGCGCGACACCCTCGGCGCCCATGCCGAACAGGTCGTCGAGGAAATGGCCCGATTCCCCGGCAAAAAGCACGCGCGGCGCGACGCCAGCGAGACCGTCGACGACGCGCCTGGTCCACGGTGCGGCGTACTTCTGGTAGTCGGCGCGCGTGAGCGAGCCCGCCCACGTGTCGAACAGCACGACCGCCTCGGCGCCGCTCGCCACCTGGTACTTCATGTGCGCGACCACTTGCGCGGCGAGCTTGTCCATCAGCGCGGAGTAGCTCGCGAAGTCGAGGTACATCATCTTCCGCAGGAAGCTGAACTGCTTCGACGTGCCGCCCTCGACGGCGTAGCTCGCCAGCGTGAACGGCGCTCCGCAGAAGCCGAGCAGCGTGGTCTCGTCGGGCAGGCCCGCGCGCGTGAGGCGCAGCGCCTCGCCGACGTAGCCCATCGTCTGCGCCGGATCGACGACGTGCAGTGCATCGATCGCCTTGCGGTCGCGGACCGGGATCGGCAGCGACGGCCCGTGGTCGTCGAAGACGAGCTTCATGCCCATGGCCTCGAGCGGCACGAGGATGTCGCTGAACAGGATCGCCGCGTCCATGCCGTAGCGACGGATCGGCTGGATCGTGACCTCGGCGGCGTACTTCGGCTCGCGGATCATCTCCATGAAGCCGCCGGCCTGACGCCGCACCTCGCGGTACTCGGGCAGGTATCGGCCGGCCTGGCGCATCAGCCAGACGGGAGTGCGTTCGGTCTTCTCGCGCCGCAGGGCGCGCATCAGGAGGCGTTCTTGGGACTTCATGGCGTGAGTCGGTATCCGGTGCCGCGCACGGTGTGGATGTAGCGCGGGGACTGGGGATCGGGTTCGAGCAGGCGGCGCAGGCGCACGATGAAATTGTCGATCGTGCGCTCGGTGGGGAACGCGTCGTAGCCCCAGACGCGGTCGAGGATCTCGGCGCGTGCGACGACCTCGCCGGGCTTCTCCGCGAGGCAGCGCAGGATCATGGTCTCCTTCTGGGAGAGCTGGATCTCGCGGCCGTCGACGATCGCGACGTAGCGCTTGAAGTCGACGCGCGCGGGGCCGAGCGTGAGCACGTCGCCGATGGGAGACGGGCCGTTGTACCAGGTGGCGCGCTTGAGGATCGCGCGCACGCGCAGCATCAGCTCGCGCAGGTCGAAGGGCTTCCCGAGGAAGTCGTCGCCGCCGAGCTCGAGGCCCTTGACGCGGTCGTCGAGCCCGCTGCGCGCGGTCAGGAACAGGATCGGCATGTCGCGACCCTCGCGGCGCAGCGTCTCGCAGATCGTGAAGCCGTCCATGCCGGGCAACATCACGTCGAGCAGCACCAGCGCCGGCGCGGGCTCGCGCCGCAGCCGCTCGAGCGCCGCGAGACCGTCGACGATCACCTCGACCTCGTAGCCCTCGAGCTCGAGATTGTCCGCGATCACCTCGGCGAGGTGCTCCTCGTCCTCGACGACGACCAGTTTGTCCGCGCTCACGATTGCAGGTCCTTTCCCGTCGCGGGCAGCGTGACTTCGACGGCGAAACCGCCGCCTTCGAGGCCCGTGACGGCACGGGCGTCTCCGCCCTGGGCGCGGGCGAGCTCGGCCACCAGGAACAGTCCCAGCCCGACACCCGGCCGCGTGCGCACGTTCTCGTCGCCACCGCGTACGAAGGCGTCGAAGATGCGGCGCGGATCGGCGCCCTTCAACCCCGGACCGAAGTCTCGCACCACGATCAGGGCCTGCGGGCCGCGCCGTTCGACCTTGAGGGCGACGCGCGGAGCCGGCCCGGCGTACTTGACGGCGTTGGACACGAGGTTGCGCAGGATCGTGCGCAGCGCGAGCGGGTCGGCCTGAACGGACAGCGGGCCGGAGAGCTCGAGCTCGAGCTTCGCCGTCGACGTCTGCGGGTCGGTCGCGAGCTCGGCCGCGATCTCGCGCGCCTCACCGGCGAGATCCAGCTCGCGCAGCTTGACGTCGGGCCCGGTCGTCGTCATGCGCGCGGTCACGAGCAGGCTCTCGACCATCTGCTGCAGGCGGTTGAGGTCCTGGTGCGCGTGGCGCAGGTAGCGCTCGCGCTTCTCGCCCTCGGCGCGCCCCAGCTGCAGGCTCTCGACGTACAGCTTGGCCGACGCGATCGGGCTCTTGAGCTCGTGCGTGACCGCCGAGAGGAAGTTGCGCTGCTGGCGGTGCACGCTGAGCTCGCGCTGCAGCGAACGCACGACCAGCGCGATGCTCGCGAGCAGGAGCAGGCCGAGGAAGCCGCCCTCGAACACGAACATGCGCATGCTCTCGTCGGTCGCCGTCCGCAGCGCCTGCTCGACCTCGGCCGGCACCACGACGCCCTGCGCCGTCACCTTGCGCAGCAGGAAGTCGCTCTGGTGGTAGAAGAAGAACAGCCACCACCCGAACACAAGCAGGTACAGCGCGACTACCGCGACGTACGAGTAGAGCTTGCGACGGGTGGAGTCCACGTCAGCCTTCCTTCACCGTGGCGGCGAGCGCGCGCTCGAAGGCCGCGGTCGCACGTTCGAGGTGCTCGGGCGCGTGCGCGAGCGAGACGAAGGCCACTTCGAAGGCCGAGGGCGCCATCCACAGGCCTTCGCGCATCAGGTTGCGGTGCAGCTTGCCGTACAGCTTCGCGCCCGCGGTCTCGACTTGATGCCACGCCCGCGGCGCCGGACCTTTCTGCAGGCTGAGCCACAGGATCGAGCCGACGCGCGCGACCGTCGCCGGCAAGCCGTGGCGATCGAGTGCGGACTGGAAGCCCTTCTGCAGCGTCGCGCCCTTCTGGTCGAGCTCCGCGTAGACCTTGCGGTCCTCGAGCAGCTTGAGCGTCGCGAGCCCGGCCGCCATCGCGACGGGATTTCCCGACAGCGTGCCGGCCTGGTACACGGGCCCCAGCGGCGCGACCTGCGTCATCAGCGTGTCCTTGGCGAGGTACGCGCCGACCGGCATGCCGCCGCCGACGATCTTGCCGAGCGTGACGATGTCGGGCTCGATCTTCGTCAGTTCCGTCATGCCGCCCATCGCGACGCGCAGGCCGCTGATGACCTCGTCGAAGATCAGCAGCGCACCGTGCGCGCGCGTGAGCTTGCGCAGGTGCTCGAGGAACTCCTGACGCTGCACGAGCAGGCCGGAGTTCGCCGGCAGCGGCTCGATGATGACACAGGCGATTTCCTTGCCCTTTGCGGCAAAAAGCTCGTCCGCGGCCCGCTCGTCGTCGAGCGGCAGCACCTCGGTGAGCTCCGCCAGCGCCGGCGGCACGCCCGCCGACGACGGGATGCCGAGCGTCGCGAGCCCCGAGCCGCCCTTGACGAGCAGGCTGTCCGCGTGGCCGTGGTAGCAGGCCTCGAACTTGACGATGCGGCTGCGTCCGGTGGCGCCGCGCGCGAGGCGCACCGCGCTCATCACCGCCTCGGTGCCCGTCGACACGAAGCGCACCTTCTCGGCCCACGGGAAGCGGCACAGCACCGCCTCGGCGAGCATCACCTCGCGCTCGCACGTCGCGCCGAAGCTCAGGCCTTCCTGCGCCGCGCGCGTGATCGCCTCGACCACCGCCGGATGCGAGTGCCCGAGGATCATCGGGCCCCAGGAGCCGACGAGATCGGTGTAGACCTTGCCATCGACGTCGGTGACTTCCGCCCCGCGCGCCTTCGCGACGATCGGCGGTTCGCCACCGACCGCGAGGAAGGCGCGCACGGGGCTCGACACCCCGCCCGGCATCACTTTCTTCGCGCGTTCGAGCAGCGGGTGCATCAGATCCAGCCCTTCTCGCGCGCCTCGCGCCCGTGGTAGCTGATCACCAGGTCGGAACCGGCGCGGAACATCGAGTTGAGGATCTCGCGCACGACGAGCTTCTCGTCGATCCAGCCGTTCGCCGCCGCGGCCTTCACCATCGAGTACTCGCCCGACACGTTGTAGGCGGCGAGCGGAACCAGCGTGCGGTCCTTGATCGTGCGGATGATGTCGAGGTACGACAGCGCGGGCTTGACCATCAGGATGTCCGCGCCTTCCTGCTCGTCGAGCAGGCTCTCGCGCAGCGCCTCGCGCGCGTTGCGGTGGTCCATCTGGTAGCTCTTGCGGTCGCCCGACTTCGGCGCGCTGTCGGCGGCCTCGCGGAACGGCCCGTAGAAGGCCGAGGCGAACTTGGTCGAGTAGCTCATCAGCGTCGTGTCGCTGTGCCCGCTGGCGTCGAGCGTCGCGCGGATCGCGGCGACACGCCCGTCCATCATGTCGCTCGGGGCGACGATGTCGGCGCCGGCCTTGGCGTGGGCGAGCGCCATCGCGGCGAGGATCGGCAGCGTCTCGTCGTTGAGCACCTTGCCTTCCTTCAAGACGCCGCAGTGGCCGTGCTCGAGCGAACCGCACAGGCACACGTCGGTCGCGATCACGAGCTTGTCGCCGAAGCGCTCGCGCAGCGCGCGAACCGCGCGCGGGATCAGGCCGTCGGCGTCGGTCGCGCTCGCGCCGCGTTGGTCCTTGTGGTCGGTGAGCCCGAACAGCAGCACGGTCGAGAGCCCGAGGTCGAGGTCGCGGCCCACGCGCTCGACGAGGCGCGTGATGCCCATGCGCTCGATGCCCGGCATCGACGAGATCGCCTGCACCGCGTTCGTGTCGTCGATCACGAAGTGCGGCTGGATCAGCTGCTGGACACGGAACTGCGTCTCGGCGACGGCCTCGCGCAGGGTGGCGGTGGTGCGGAGTCGGCGGGGGCGGATCTTCATCGTTGGCTCACGGTTTTGCGGACGAGACGGGAGAGCTCGGCGACGAGCTCGTCGGTGATCGGAGCGCTCGAGCAGGCGGGCGCACGCGCGGGCAGCGCCGCGGCCTCGAGCGCCTTTGCGGTCGAGTGGCCGAGCGCGAGACGTTCGGTGGCGCGGCCGGGATTCGCGCGTTCCCACGCGAGGCCCGCCTCGACCGCCGAGGGGCTCATGTAGACGCGCACGTCGACGTCGGACGAGAGCTGGGCGCCCGTGACGACGCGCGTGCGGTAGACGGCGAGCCGCTGGAGCGCGACACCACGCTCCTTCAGGCCTTCCTCGAGCTCGGGCAACGCCTCGGCCGCGCACGGCCAGAACACGCTGTTCTTCCCGGTGATTTCGAGCTTCTGGGCGAGCTCGCGCGCGCCGCCGTCGCCGGTCCAGCTCGCTTCGAAGCCGCTTTCCTTCAGCTGGCGCGCCGTCGAACCGCCGACCGCGGCGAAGCGCACGCCCGCGGCGACCTTGCAGCCGGAGAGCAG
>JABWBL010000173.1 GCA_013360535.1 Planctomycetaceae bacterium | reverse complement strand
GGCCGGAGTGCACCAGCGTCCACGAGCCGTCGTCGGTGCGGAACGGCGTCCACATGCGCGCTACGATGCCACGCGCGTGGACGAGCACAAGCTGGCGCCCGAAGAGCGCGCGAAACTGTCGCTGTACCGCGACCAGCTCGTCGCGGCGAGTTACGACCAGCGCTGGCGCGGCGAGCGTGGCCGCGCGCGCGACCAGCGCAAGCAGCGTGCGATCGCGACGGCGCTCGCGCTCTTGGGACCGGCGAAGACGATCCTCGACGTGCCCTGCGGCACCGGGAGATTCACGGGCTTTCTCGCGAAGGCGGGGCTCGAGTACACCGGCGGAGATGCGTCTCTCGCCATGCTCACGGAGGCGCGGCGCAAGCACGAGGGCGCGCGTTTCGCCGTCGTCGACCTCGCGCGGCTCCCCTACCCTGACCGCTCGTTCGACGTCGCGCTGTGCATTCGCCTGATGCACCTCGTGCGCGACCGCGAGCTGCGTGCGAGCTTCCTGCGTGAGCTGGCGCGGGTGTCCAAGGTCGGCGTGATCGTCGATTTCCGGCAGGACAAGGCGCTGAAAGTGTGGCTCGGGAGAGCGCGAGCGAAGTTGGGCTTGCGGGCGAAGCCCCCGGGCGCGCTGGCGCTGGAGAAGATCCACGCAGAGCTGGAGGCCGCGGGGTTGGAGGTGATCGCCTCAATTCCGGTGAGGAAGATTCCTTACCTGAGCGACAAGGTCGTGATCGTGGCGAAGCCGCGCGCCTGAGGGAGCGAAGCGAGCGCGAACAGGTCGCGAGTACGGAGCCAGAGCAGTTGTCTCCGCAAACAGCAACCGGCGTCGTCGGCAGGGCCGACGACGCCGGTTGCTGTTTGCAGAAAAAACGGCTCAGGCTCCCTTTGCGTCCTTGAGGAGGTTGAGCTCTGCCAACCTCTTCTCCATCAGCTCGCCCAGGCGCGAGGGGCTCGGGCTGCAGATGACGCCGGCGCGCTCGAGCGCGGCGTACTTCTCCTTCGCCGTGCCCTTGCCGCCGGAGATGATCGCGCCGGCGTGGCCCATGCGACGGCCCGGAGGCGCGGTGGCGCCCGCGATGAAGCCGACGACCGGCTTCTTCACGTTCTTCTGGATGAACTCGGCCGCCTGCTCCTCGGCGTTGCCGCCGATCTCGCCGATCATGATGATCCCGATCGTCTCGGGGTCGTCGTTGAAGAGCGTGAGCGCGTCGACGAAGTTCGTGCCGTTGACCGGGTCACCGCCGATGCCGATGCAGGTCGATTGCCCGATGTTGCGGCTCGTCAGCTGCCAGACCGCCTCGTAGGTCAGGGTGCCCGAGCGCGAGACGACGCCGATGCGACCCTTCTTGTGGATGTAGCCCGGCATGATGCCGATCTTGCACTCGCCCGGAGTGATGATGCCCGGGCAGTTCGGCCCGATCAGGCGCGACTTCGACTTGCGCACCACTTCCATGGCCTTGACCATGTCGAGCACCGGAATGCCCTCGGTGATGCAGACGATCGTCTCGATGCCGGCGTCGCAGGCTTCGGTGATCGCGGCCGCGGCGAAGGGCGGCGGCACGTAGATCATCGTCGCGTTGGCGCCAGTCGCGTCGACGGCCTGCTTGACCGTGTCGAAGACCGGGCGCTCGAGGTGCTTGGTGCCCCCCTTCTTCGGGGTGACGCCGCCGACCAGGTTGGTGCCGTAGGCGATGGCCTGTTCGGAGTGGAAGGTGCCGTGCTTGCCCGTGAAGCCCTGGCAGATCAGGCGGGTGTTCTTGCCGACGAGAACGCTCATGGTGGTGCTCCTTGGGGCTCTACTTCTTGGCGATGGAGGCGACGGCCTTCTGGGCGGCGTCGTCGAGGCTGGTCGCCGTCGTGATCGGCAGGCCCGACTCGGCCAGCAGCTTGCGGCCGAGCTCGACGTTGGTGCCTTCGAGGCGCACCACCAGCGGCACGCCGATCTTCACTTCGCGCGCGGCGGTGATCACGCCCTGCGCGATGATGTCGCACTTCATGATGCCGCCGAAGATGTTGACCAGCACCGCCTTGGTGTTGGGGTCGGCGAGCAGGATCTTGAAGGCCGCGGTGACCTGCTCGGCGCTCGCGCCGCCGCCGACGTCGAGGAAGTTCGCCGGCTCGCCGCCGTAGAGCTTGATCACGTCCATGGTCGCCATCGCGAGGCCCGCGCCGTTGACCATGCAGCCGATGGTGCCATCGAGCTTGATGTAGTTGAGGTTGAACTTGCTCGCTTCGATCTCGAGCGGCTCTTCCTCGTGCAGGTCGCGCAGGCCGACCAGGCCCTCGTGACGGAACAGCGCGTTGTCGTCGAGGTTGATCTTCGCGTCGAGCGCGATCACCTGACCGTCCTTGGTGGTGACCAGCGGGTTGATCTCGGCGATCGAGCAGTCGAGCTCGCAGAAGGCCTTCGCGAGCGCCTGCATGAACTGCACCGCGCGCGCCTCGAGCGCGGCCGGGATGCCGATGCCCTTGGCGAGCTTGCCCGCGGCCTCGGCCGAGAGCCCGACCTTGGGCGAGAAGCCGGCCTTGAGGATCTTCTCGGGGTGGCTCGCCGCCACTTCCTCGATCTCCATGCCGCCTTCGCTGGAGGCCATCATCACCGGCTGCTGGGACTCGCGGTCGATGGCGATGCCGATGTAGTACTCACGCTCGATCGCGCTGCCCGCTTCGACCCACAGGCGCCGGACGAGCTGCCCGTCGGGCCCGGTCTGGTGCGTGACGAGCTTGCGCCCGAGGATCGACTGCGCCGCCGCGCGGACCTCGTCGACCGACTTGCAAACCTTGACGCCGCCGGCCTTGCCGCGGCCGCCCGCGTGGATCTGGGCCTTGACGACGGCGACCGGGGACTTGAGCTCGTGGTAGGCAGCGACGGCCGCATCGACCGACGTCGCCTCGACGCCACGCGGCGTCGCGACGCCGAAGCGCGCGAGCACCTGCTTGGCCTGGAATTCGTGAAGCTTCATGGGGACCCTTCGAGTTGGATTGAGGGGCCAAGGAGCATAGTGTCCGCCCGCGTGCCGCACCATCGGGCGCTGCGCACGCCGGCGTGACGTGGTTTCGGCTCAGCCGGTGAGCTGACGCTCCGCTGCGCGCAACGGATCGGGAGCCCCGAAGAGCACGAGCGTGTCCCCCGCCTCGAGGCGTCGCTCCCGTCCCGGCTCCAGTTCGCGCCGTCCGCTCCGCACGAGAGCCGTCACCACGACTTCTTTCAGCTCCAGTTCGCCGAGCGCGCGACCAATCGCCGCGCTTCCCGGAGCCAGGCGCACCGGCCTCAGGCGGTCGGCGTCCGCCGCGGCGTCCTGCTCCTCGCCCGGGATTTCGCCCACGAAAATTCGCCGCAATTCGGCGTACTTTCCCGTCCGCTGCTCCTCGATCACGCTCAGGATGCGACCGAGCGGAACCCGCATCTCCTTCAGCACTTGCGAGGCCATCATCAGTCCCGCTTCGAGCGTCTCGGGAAAAACCGCGCTGGCACCAGCGTCGTAGAACTCGTCGACCGAATCCTCGTCGCGTGTTCGCACCATGACGGGCACCTCCGGCCACTGGCTGCGCACGAGGCGCAGCGTGCGGAGGCTGGCTGTGTTCTCTCCGTGGGCGAGCACGAGCAGCCTGGCCCGCGCGATGCCGAGCGCCTCGAGGATCTCACGCTGCCCGCTGTCGCCGTACACCACCGGCTCGCCGCCCTGGTGTGCCGTGCGGACCCGCGGGGCGTCGAGGTCGACCGCGATGAACGGTATGCCCTCCTGCTCCAGCACGTTGCCGATGCCCTGGCCCACGCGTCCGTATCCACCCAGGATCACGTGCCCCGCGAGAGTCGGTGAGATCGTCGTCGCGGTCGGCAGGCCGTCCATCTCGTCGCCATCCCGTCGCCGCGCGAGCCAGCGAGCCAAGGCCAGATTGTGGCGGATGAGCAGCGGCGCGAGCACGAAGGAGAGCAGCACGCTGAGCAGCACCGTCTGCGCGAGAAGCTCGCTGATGGCACCGGCGTCGAGGGCGAGCGCCAGCAACGCGAAGCCAAACTCCCCTCCGACGGCAACGACGATGCCGGTGCGCCACGCGAACAACCCGTCGCGCGTCGAGCGGTAGACGATCGCGGCCACGAGCAGCATCTTGGCGAGCAGCAGCCCCACGGCGCCACCCAGGGCCTGAGGCCAGATCGCCAGCAGCGCCACCGGATCGACGAGCATGCCGATCCCGACGAAGAACAGTCCCAGCAGCACGTCGCGGATCGGGCGCACGGTCGCCTCGACCTGATGGCGGAACTCGGTCTCACCGAGCACCATGCCCGCGAGGAAGGCGCCGAAGGCGAGCGACAGCCCGAAGGCGTGTGTGGTCCAGGCTGCCGTGAGAGACACGAACAGCACGGTCAACGTGAACAGCTCCGGAGAACGCTGCAGGGCCACCTGGTGAAAGAGCGGACTCAGGACGCGGCGACCGACGACGAACACGAGCACGAGCGCCAACAGGCCCTTGCCCAACGCTTGTCCGGCGATGGTGGCGACCGCGGCCGCGCCAACGTTCGCCCCGGCCCCGAGCAGGGGAATCGCGACCACGAAAGGCACGGCCGTGATGTCCTGGAACACGCTGATCGCCACGCCCAGGCGTGCGTAGGGAGCGTGTTCCTCACGTTGCTCCGACAGCTGCTTGAGGAGGATCGAGGTCGACGATTGCGCCACGACCGCTCCGACCACGAACGCAGCTCCCCACGCCATTCCGAAGGCTGCGCACGAGAGCGCCACGAGCAGGGTGGTGAGGAGCACCTGCGCCGACCCGATGCCGAGGACGGTGCGCCGCAGGGCATGGATCTCGGGCAACGAGAAATTCAGCCCGACCGTGAAGAGCAGGAAGACGATTCCGAACTCGGCGAACTGCTGGAGCCCTTGTGCATCGACCACCGGTCCCGCCGTGTGCGGCCCGAGCACCACTCCCACGAGCAGGTATCCGAGGCTCGTCGGAAGGCGCAGTCGCTGGAAGGCGAGCACGATCAGGGTCGCCAACCCGAGCAACAGCAGAACCTGAGCGAGCCCGGCCATGTCCCGCAACTTCTAGCGCATGTTCCACTCCGAGGACAGGGAAGGGCGCTTCCCGCAGGTCCACTTTCGCGTCATCCTCTTCGCCCCATGCACTCCGTCCCGAGCGACTGCCTGTTCGTCGACAGTGACCTGCGCGCGCTGTTTGGCAATGCCGTGCGAGCTGGGGAGGGTGCGGCGCCGATCGACGACGCGCAGCTGCAAGCGGCGAGCCTCGACCTGCGCATCGGCCCCTACGCGGCGCGCATCCGCGCGGGTTTCCTGCCGGGCTCGACGGCGGTCGAGGCGCGACTCGAGGAGCTCGAGACGAGCCGGCTGTGGCTCGGCAGCGACGGAGCGGTGCTCGAGAAGGGCCTCGTGTACCTGCTGCCGCTCGAGGAGGAGCTCGCGCTGCCGCCGGGCGTGCGCGCGTCGTTCAATCCGCGCAGCTCGACGGGGCGCTGCGACCTGTTCACGCGTGTGCTCGTGCCGGGGCATCCGCGCTTCAACGAGACGCCGCCGGGATACAAGGGCAAGCTGTGGCTCGAAGTGGCGCCGCTCTCGTTCCCCGTGCGGCTGCGACGCGGGGATCGCCTGTGCCAGCTGCGGCTCTCGATCGGCGATCCGGCGCTCACGACCGAGGAGTTGCGCGCCGAGTACGAACGCACGCCGCTGTGCTGGGAAGGTGACCGGCCCGTCGAGCGCGAGCGTGTGCGCTTCGACGACGACGGAGGCATCGAGCTGCGGCTGGGCCTCGCGGGCCGCGAGCCCGCGGGCTGGCGCGCGCAGGGCCACACCGGCGTCGTGCACTTCAGTCGCGAAGGTGCGCACGACCCGCGCGAGTACTGGGAACCGGTGCATGCTCCCGACGGCACGTGCATCCTCTCGCCGGGCAGCTTCTACATCTTCGCCAGCCGGGAGCGCGTCGTGATCCCGCCGCACCTCGCGGCCGAGATGCTCCCCGTCGACGTCGACGTCGGCGAGATGCGCAACAACTACGCGGGTTTCTTCGACAACGGCTTCGGCTGGCGCGAGACGACGAGCGGCGGCCGCATGGGCACGGCGGCGGTGCTCGAGGTGCGCGCCCACGACGTGCCGTTCCTCGTGGAAGACGGTCAGGTCTTCTTCCGCCTGCGCTTCTACCGCTCGCACGGCGTTCCGGCGCGCCTGTACGCCGAGGGGCGCTCGAAGTCGAGCTACCGCGACCAGGACCTCACGCTCGCGCGTTGCTTCCGGCGCTCGAACTGAACGGACGCCAGCCGCGGGCGAGCGAGAGGGCGAGCACGACGGTCACGTTGACAGCAAGCCCCCACAGGCCTTCGTGCACGCCCCAGGGCGACCAGCCCGGCTCGAACTTGAGCAGCACGCAGGTCACGACTCCGCAGATCAGGCCTGCGTGAACCGCGATGCCGTCGCGACGACGGCCGAGCAGCGAGATGAGCAAGCCGGGGAAGAACTGCGCGACCGGGCCGTAGGCGTACAGCAGGAGGCGCACGAGGTCGCCTTCGTAGGTCACGGCCAGCGCGTAGGAAGCGGCGAGGAGCACGACGATCAGGATGCGCACCGCGCGCCGTTCCGCGGTCGAGCTCAGCTTCCGGCCGAGCGCCGTGATCCAGCCGTCGCGCACGAGGATCGACGCCGACGCATGCGCGATCGCATCGCCGGTCGACATGCCCGCGGCGAGCGCCCCCGCGCAGAACAGCCCGACCACCAGCGCTGGCAGGTCGAGGCTCATCAGGATGTGCGGCAGGATCTGCTCGGGATTCGGCGGCGGAGTCGGGAACAGCACACCCGCAAAACCGATCAGGAAGATCGGCACGAGGAACACCATGAACGTCGGATAGAACACGACCGTCCGGCGCAGCGTGCGGTCGTCGCGCGCGGAGAAGGCCTTCATGAAGAGGTGTGGCCAGCAGGTGAAGCCCACCATCGAGATCAGGCCCGAGGTCACGAACCACTGGCCGGTCTTCGCGCCCGGCACCGAGAGCGCCCGCGACCTCCAGCTTGGCGGCCGCGATCTGCTCGAACATCGCGCCGACGCCGCCGTAGAGCTTGTACGGCAGCCACAACCCGAAAGCCCACGCGAGCGCCATCATCAGCACGCCCTGGAACACGTTGGTCCAGCCGACGCCGAGAACACCGCTCTTCAGGACGTACGCGAGCACGACGAGGTAACACACCCCACCGCCCAGCCACTCCGGAACCTGGCCCTCGGTCAGGCGGTTGACGACGAGCCCCGCGCCCTTGATCTGCAGCGCGAGGTACGGAATGAACGAGAGCGCGCTGACGAGCGCCATCGTGCCCGCGAGCCAGCGATCGCCGCAGGCGCCCGCCACCATCTCGGCCTGCGTGATGTAGCCGTGCTGGCGTCCGAGCTTCGCCGCGAGCGGCCCGAGGAAGTAGAACGGGATGAAGCCCACGAGCCCGTATCCGAGCACGTAGAACACCGCCGCGCCCGACGTGTAGGCGAGGCCCGGTGTCGCGAGGAACGAGAAGGCCGAGAAGACCGTCGCGCCCGTGATGAAGTACATCAGCAACGGACCGAGCGCGCGGTCCCCAGCGACATAGCCGACGGCGGAATCCGTCGCGCCCTTGCCGCCGCGCATGCCGACCCACAGGCAGCCGAGCAGGTACAGCACGGAGACGCCGGAGATGATCCATGCGTCGGAGCTCACGCGTCCCGCTTTCCGGCGGCCTCAGTGCGCTCGCGCTCGACCTCGCCCTTGCGTGTCCAGCGCTCGTAGAGCAGCAGCGACACGAACACGCTCACCAGCCACAGCAGCGCCCACACGAGCGACCAAGGCAGCCCGAGCACGAACGGACGCGCGTTCGAGCCCCACCACAGGTACCCCGGGCCCACGACGCAGACCGCCGCGACCAACGCGTGGCCGGCGAACAGGTAGTGCGGGAGCTTCGACCGGGAGCCGAACATGGCCGACCGGGCACGGCGGACCCAAACCAGGCTGGGGCTCCCGCGCACCGTTCCCACGCGGGGAAACGCGCGCGAGCCCGCGCCGGGCTCAGATCTTGCCGTGCTTCGCGCGCTGGCGGCGGTTGGTCTTGCGACCGCCCTTGGTCCGCTGGCGGGTCCGGTAGCCGGTCTTCTTGGCGTGCTTGGCCTTGCTTCTGCGCGTGTTGATCTTCATGTGGGGTAGGACCCTTTTTTGGGGTGAGGGAGTGTAGGGACGCCGGGCCGTCCCGTCAGCCCAAATCTGGAAGCGGGCCTGTGCCGGGGCGTCGGGAGGGGGGCCGGAGACCGAGCGCCGCTGTTTCAGCCTCCGGACATGCTCATGCCCTTCCTGGGCGCGACCATGTCGGTGGGGATCACGGCCTTGTCGAAGGCCTCGCCGGTCATCAGGCCGAGCTCGACCACGCTCTCGCGCAGCGTCAGGCCCTTCTTGTGGGCGTTCTTGGCCACCTTGGCGGCGTTGTCGTAGCCGATGTGGCGGTTGAGCGCCGTGACGAGCATCAGCGACTTCTTCATCAGCTCGTCGACACGCGCGGTGTCGAGCTCGAGCCCGGCGATGCAGTTCTCGCGGAACGAGTCGCAGGCGTCGGCCAGGAGGCGCGCCGACTCGAGCACGTTGTGGATCATCACCGGCTTGAACACGTTGAGCTCGAAGTTGCCCATCGAGCCCGCGACCGTGATCGCCGCGTCGTTGCCCATGACCTGCACGCACACCATGGTCATCGCCTCGCACTGCGTCGGGTTGACCTTGCCCGGCATGATCGAGCTGCCCGGCTCGTTCTCCGGCAGCTTGAGCTCACCGATGCCGCAACGCGGGCCGGAGCCGAGCCAGCGCACGTCGTTGGCGATCTTCATCAGCGCCGCAGCGGCGGTCTTGTAGGAGCCCGAGAGGAACACGAGCGCGTCGTGGGCCGCCAGCGTCGCGAACTTGTTGGGCGCGGTCTTGAACGGCAGGCCCGTCTCCTCGGCGATCTTCTTCGCGACCAGCTTGGCGTAGTCGGGGTGCGTGTTGAGGCCGGTGCCGACCGCGGTGCCACCGAGCGCGAGCTCGTACACGCCGGGCAGCGTCGCCGCGATCGCGCGGCGCACGTCCTTGAGCTGCTGCACGTAGCCGGAGAACTCCTGACCGACGGTGAGCGGGGTCGCGTCCTGCAGGTGCGTGCGGCCGATCTTCACGACCTTCTTCCAGGCCGCCGACTTCTTCGCGAGTTCCTGCTCGAGCGCCTCGAGCGCGGGCAGCAGGCGGTTGACGGTCTGTTCCGCTGCGGCGATGTGCATCGCGGTCGGGAAGGCGTCGTTCGAGGATTGCGCGCGGTTGACATGGTCGTTGGGGTGGATCGGCTTCTTCGAGCCGAGCGCTCCGCCGAGCATCTGGATCGCGCGGTTGGAGATCACCTCGTTGGCGTTCATGTTCGACTGCGTGCCCGAACCGGTCTGCCACACGACCAGCGGGAAGTGCTCGTCGAGCTTGCCCGCGATCACCTCGTCCGCGGCCGCCAGCAGCGCCTTGTGCTGCTTCTTGGTCAACATGGCGAGCTCGCCGAGCTCGAGGTTGGCCTGCGCCGCGCACTTCTTGACCACTCCCAGCGCGCGGATCATCGGGCGGTTGAAGCGGTGCCCGCCGATCTTGAAGTTCTGGCGCGAGCGCTGGGTCTGGGCGCCGTACAGGGCCTCGGCGGGAACTTCGATCGGGCCGAAGGAATCGCTCTCGGTGCGGGTGGCGGTCATGGCGGGAGGTCCGTGGTTCTGCGGTTGGGCGAAACTCGAAGCGCAGGAGAATAGGAACCTCCCCCACTCACGGACAACGCCGCCGCAGTCCGTACGGCCCCCGCCAGAGACGTCGCATCCCGCGCGGCGTCCTCCGCCGCACGCGCCTCAATTGCCGGCGAACTTCGGCTTTTCCTTGTCCCACCACTCCCGCCAGGCCTTGACGCGCTTGGCGCGCTCGGCGGCGTCGTTCGACTGGGCGTCGAAGGGCAGGTCGCGGCGCGTGATCGCGCGCAGGGACAGGTAGGCCGCCTCGCGCACCACCCCTTCGCTGTCCTCCAGCGTCTGGATCAGCGGCTCGACCGCGATCGGATTGCCGAGGTCGCCGAGCGTGCGGGCTGCCGCCATGCGCAGGAAGATGTCCTGATCGGAGAGCAAGGGCAGCACGTGCTGCGCCGCCGCGGGATCGCGCGTCGCGGCTAGGGCCACGAGCGCGCCATAGCGCTCGCTGACGCTCTCGTTCTTCAACTGCTGCACGAGCGGCCACCAGCTCGGGCGCTCTTCGACCGGCGCGGCCTGCGGCTGGGCCGCCTGGTCCGCGCGCAGCGCCTCGATCTCGGCTTCCATCCACTCCTGACTCTCGCGCGCGCCGATCTGCAGGTCGTTGACGTGCTTTTGCAGCGTGAGCAGCTCGCCGTCGTGCCGCTCGAGCCGCGACAGGGCATCGTCGAGGCGCGCGACGCTGCCTTGCACGAGCGTGAGGGAGCCGCGCAGTTCGTCGGCGGAGCGTGCCGCATTCCCGGCGTGCAGCACCTGCGTGTTCCCCAGGGCCGCCAGCTCCGTATCGAGCCGGCCCGTCAGCGTCGCGCGCAGCTCCTCGCGCGCCGAACGCTCGCTCGCGAGCTGGCGCGACAGTTCCGCGATGCGCTCCTGCGCGAGCGCGAGCTCGGTCGACTGGCCCGAGTGCAGCTTGCCGAACTCACCGTGCACCCAGTACCCGACAAAAGCGACGCCGCCGAGCGCGAGGGCCGCGAGCGTGAGCGCCGCGTAGG
>JABWBL010000172.1 GCA_013360535.1 Planctomycetaceae bacterium | reverse complement strand
CGGAGTAGGCCGAGTTCCACGTGCCCGCGGGCTGCGGTGGGAACACGCTCTGGCCGCCGAGCGACTCGACGAGCAGGCCCGAGATCGCGAGCGCGTTGTCGCGCAGCAGCTCGGCCTCCAGGCGCATCCGCGCGCCGCGCGCGAGCTCGATGTTGTGGCGGTCGCGCTCGTACTCGGCGCGCGGCACGTCCGAGCTGCGGCGGTAGGCGGCGGAAGTCACGATCGTCTCGACCAGCGCCTTCATGTCCCAGCCGCTGTCGGCGAAACGCACGCTGAGCCAATCGAGCAGTTCCGGATGCGACGGCGCGTCGCCGCGCAGGCCGAAGTCCTGGCCCGTCGCGACGATGCCGCGGCCGAAGAAGAGCTCCCACATGCGGTTGACGTGCACACGCGCCGCGAGCGGGTTGTCGCGACTCACGAGCCAGCGCGCGAGCTCGAACCTCGCGAGCGTCGGCACTTCGCTCGATGCCATGGCGCCAAAAATGCCGGGGATTCCGGCCTCCACCGGCTCTCCCGGCGTGAGGAAACTGCCACGCACGAAGACGTGGCTCTGGCGCGGCTCCTTCACCGCTTCCATCACCATCACCGTCGGGAGCATCGCCTCGATCTCGTCGCGGCGCTTGCGCAGTTTCGTGAGCTCGTCCGCGATCGCGCTGCCGAGCACCGACGGCCCGCGCCGGTACCAGTCGCGCAGCTGGCGCGCCTCTTCAACTCCACGCTCTTCGGGCGCGAGCTTCAGCAGCGCCTCGATCTCAGGCGTGATGCGGTCATCGGTCAGGTAGCCGACGTCGAACGCGAAGCCGTAGCCACCGTTGCCGTTCGTGACCTTTGCAAGCAGCTCGTTCGCTCCCTCACGCAGCCGCACCTGCACCCGCGTCGGCGTGTTCGTGTAGGTCGTGTAGTCCTGCGACTCGTGAACGAGCTCGCCGTTCAGCCACAGCTTGACCGCGTCATCGCCTCCCACATACAGCTCCAGCTGTCTCGCGCGTTGCGTCGTGATCGTGCGCCGCAGGTACGTCGCGCATCGCTCGCCCTGCAGCGGGATCTTCTGCTGGCCAACCTTCAGCTCGAGCTCGCGCCACGCCAACGTGCCGTCGCGGTAGCTCTCTGCGAACGGCTTGCCTTCCGCCAGCTCCCGCTCCGGCTCGAACGCCGTGTCCCGCGCCTCCTCGAAGCTCGCGGCGACAAACGGACCGGCAGACTTCCACGGAGAACACGTGACGCCACGGCCGAGTCCACGTGGATCGCTGGATGTCGATACCCGGAACCGACCGAGAATGTGCTTCGGATACGTCGACTGGAAACGCAGAAGGAGCCGAGCTTCGCGGAAGATCTCCGGGGTCACCTCGAAGATGATCCGATGGGGTCGCTCCACTGCTCCACCGATCGCCCAGCCTGTGGAGTCGTCTTCGTCGAGGGCATGTGATGCACGAAAGGCGCCGCCGGGCTGCTCGTGGTCGACGTCCACAACCCGTTGGATCAAGTCGTAGTAGCCGCTGGGATTGCCATCCCAGAAGCGAACCCGCGCCTTCGACAGCACGAAGTTACCGTGGGAAGCGAGGCCAGGCCCGCGGCGATCGCCCGACTCGAACGGCAAAACCTCCAACCGGACGAGCGGCTTGCCGAGCATGAATTCGTCGTAGTCCAACATGTCTCGACAGACCGTGAGGTTCACTCGATCCGGGATCACTCCGTTCAACGTGACCGTGCCATCCGGCGCAATGGTCGCTTCAAGGCCGGGCGGGTCAAAGTAGACCTCCGTCGGCACCCACGGAATCCAGTCGAGCTCATCGAACGGCTTGAGTCGCGGCTGCAGCTCCCACTCGCGCTGTTCTTGGTCAAGCGCCTCGTCGGCGGCGGTGAGCTTGCGTTCGAGCTCCTCGATTCGCTTCGCGATTCCCTCGAGCTCCCTTTCCTGCTCCGCCGTCGGCGCGCGCAGCACCGGCTCCGGCGTCTTGCCGCCGTCGGCGGTCTGGTTGAACGCGGCGAACAGCTTGTAGTAATCGCGCTGCGAGAACGGGTCGTACTTGTGGTCGTGGCACTGCGCGCAGGCGAGCGTCGAGCCCATCCAGATCGTCGCGGTCGTGTTGACACGATCGAGGATGGCCGCACTGCGGAACTCCTCCGCGTCCGTGCCGCCCTCCTCGTTGAGCATCGTGTTGCGATGGAACGCCGTGGCGATGCGCTGCGAGCGCGTGGCGCCTGGAAACAGGTCGCCGGCGAGCTGCTCGAGCGAGAACGCGTTGTAGGGCAGGTTCTCGTTGAGCGCCGCGATCACCCAGTCGCGGTACGGCGCCATCGAGCGCCGCGCGTCCTTCTCGTACCCCTGCGTGTCCGCATACCTCGCAAGGTCGAGCCACGGCCGCGCCATGCGCTCGCCGTAACGCGGCGACGCGAGCAGCTTGCGCACGAGCTGCTCGTAGGCATCCGCGCGCTTGTCGTTCTCGAACGCCGCGACCTCCTCGGGCGTCGGCGGAATCCCCGTCAGGTCGAGATGGAGCCGCCGCACGAGCGTCGCGGGGCTCGCCTCCGGCGCGGGCGTCACTCCATCACGCTCGAAACGCGCCTCGAGGAACGCGTCGATCGGATTGCGCACGCGCTCCGGATGCTCGACCTTCGGCACCGCGGAACGCACGGGCCGCTGGTACGCCCAGTGGTTCCTGCGCTCGTCGACGCCCGCGACCTCGTCGGGCCACTTCGCGCCCTCGTCGATCCAGCGCCGGATCGCCTCGATCTGCGCGGGCTCGAGCGGCGGCGCCTTGTGCGGCATGCGCTCGGACTTGTCCTCGGTGACCAGCCGCGTGTAGAGCGAGCTCGCCGCCGCCCTGCCCGGCACGATCACGGGCTCGCTGCCACCCTCCGCGCCCGCGAAGGCACGCTCGCGCAGGTCGAGCCGCAGGTCGGCCTTGCTCTTCTGCGGCCCATGGCACTCGACGCAGTGGCGGTCGAGCACCGGCTTGACGTCGCGCGCGAAATCGATCGTTCCTTGCGGAAACCCCGCAAAAACCAGCGCAGAAACGGCGAACGCGGAGCTCACCGGTGCCCCCGCGACCTCACTCGAAGCTCGCGACGAGCATCGTGAAGTCGTCCTCGAAGTTCGGGCGTCCCTGCACGCGCTGCATGCGCGCGAGCAGCCGCCGCGACTCCGGAACTCCAGCGGTCGCGGGCTCGGTGAGCAGCGGGACGAAATCCTCGAGCTCCCAGCGCCGCCCATCGAGCGCCACCACCTCGAACACGCCATCGGAGAACACATACAGGCCGGAGCCCGGGGGAATCTCGACGGTGCTCGCCGTGTACTGTGCGTCCTCGTAGGCGCCGATCATCAGGCTGCCCGGGCTCCACAGCGGCACCGCGCTCTTGCGCGACGGCGGCACGAGGTACGCGGGATGGTGCCCCGCGCTCGCGAACGTCAGCCGGCGCGTGACCGTGTCGTACACGCCGTACCAGAGCGTGAAGTACATGTCGCCGTGCTGCTCCATCTGGAACATCACGTTGAGCGCCTTGAGCACCGCCGCCGGATCGCGGAAGTCGGTCGCGGGGATCGCGCGCTGGCGGATCACGTTGGTCGCGGTGACCGCGAGCATGGCCGAGGACGTGCCGTGGCCGGAGACGTCGAGCAGGTAGACCGCGAACGTGCGCGCGTCGAGCTGCTGGTAGCCGAAGGCATCGCCACCGAGCTGCGCGGAGGGCAGCATCGTCCACTCGGTGCGGATCGAGCCCGCGAGCAAGGGCGGCGGGAGCAGCGCCTCGACGTAACGGCGCGCCTTCTCGAGCTCGCGGTCGAGCTCGCGCACCGCCGACGCCTCCTTCAGGCTCACGCGCTCGTAGCGCAGCACCTGCCGGCCGACGACCACGATGTTGCCGACCTGCAACTGCACGGAGCCCTGGATGCGCTCGCCATCGACGAACGTGCCGTTGGTCGAATTGAGGTCGGTCAGCGTGACCTCCCCTTCGTGCGCCGCCACCTTGCAGTGCGCGCGCGACACCTCGCCATCCGCCAGCACCACGTCCGCCGGCAGCGTGCGCCCGAGCACCAGCGCGCGCGCCTCGACCTTGATCCGCCGTCCGGGCTCCAGACCGTCGGTCACCACCAGCTGATGGATGACGTTCTTGCGGTCGAGCCCGACCACGCGCGACTCGTCGATCCCGGGCACGATCGTGTGCTCGGTTTCCTCACCTTGCGGCGGCCAGGGTTCGTGCGAGTCCATTGCGGGGGGAAGCTCGGGGGCTCCCCCAAGCCTATGCCACCCCACTTCCTTTGGGCAAGCCGCGCGATCGGCAGCCCCCCCCCCGAATGAAGATGAGCGCGGGTCCGCCGTCGTTCCCCACGAGGCCCGCCACGAAACAGAGCCGGGGCGCCGCGCTGCGCGGCACCCCGGCTCTGTTTCGTGGCGAGGCCGTGGCCTCACCAAATCACGGGCAGGTCGCGAACTGCAAGCCGTTGGAAAGGCTCGTCGTTCCCGGAGCGGGAGGATCTCTGAACCACGCCTGCACGTTCACCACCGCCCCCGCCGAGAAGGGCTGGCCGAGCGCCGAGGGGTGCGTCGCGAGGTAGCTCAACAGGTCGACGGCAATCGATCCGTCGCAACCGCCAGCGGTGCCACCGGTGTTGGAGGCGGGGATGCGCTGGGTCGGCGACTTGACGCACAGGAAGCTCGAGCTGCCGACGGCCCACACCGAGGCCTTGGGGCCGGTGATGCCATAGAAGAGCAGGCCCTGTTTCTGGCCTTCGACGTTCGAGGCGGTGACCGTGAAGCCGGAGCTCGCCGCCAGCGTCGGGCTGCCCGAGGCCGAGAGCGTCGCGTTGCAGCCGCTCGTCGTCGTGCCGGGCGTGCAGTACGTGATCACCTGACCGCAGGGCTCGCAGGCGTCGGGAACGCCGTTGTTGTTGAGGTCCCACTGCGTGCCGGCCGCGAGCTCGCACTCGTTGCCGATGCCGTCGGAATCGCAGTCCTGCTGGCCGGGGTTGGCGATCGTGAGGCAGTTGTCGCACTCGTCGCCGACACCGTCGCCATCGCCGTCGGGCTGCTGGCTGTTGAAGATCGTCGGGCAGTTGTCGCAGGCGTCGCCGAGCGAGTCACCGTCCTGATCGAGCTGGTTGGGGTTGAACGACTGCGGGCAGTTGTCGCACACGTTGCCCACGCCGTCGCCGTCCGCATCGGCCTGCGCCGGGTTGTAGAACAGCGGGCAGTTGTCGACACAGTCGAAGTCGCCGTCGCCGTCGCCGTCGACATCCGGCACGCCACAGCCGCACACGCCGGGCGCGATCTTCAGCGGGTCGAGCGGGCAGCCGTCGTTGCAGTCGTCGACGCCGTCGCCATCCGTGTCGGGGCAGACGTTTGCCGGGTCGATGCGCAGGGTCAGGCGGTAGAGCTGCGTCTGGCCGGGCGAGTTGTTCTCGTAGACCTTGACGAAGAAAGTGCCCGAGGTGTTGAGCACGACGTCGACGAGCGACTCGGACTGGCCGGCGGTGCCGGAGTTGCCGGTCGCGAGCACGGAGGTGCCGTTGGTGCCGATCACCTGCACGGCGAGGTCAGCCTGCGCGAGCGCGTTGGTCGTGACGCCCGTCGAGCACGAGCCGTTCGCGTTCTGCGGGCTGTCGTCGTAGCTGGTGCCGATCGGCGTGAGCGTGACGTCGAGCTTCGAGCCCGCGTTCGCCGTCGTGAACTTGAACCAGTCGGCCTCGCCGTTGGCGTCGATCGAGAGCGTGCTCGAGGCCGTGTCGTTGCTCCCCGACGGCGGCGCCGGCGGGATGCCGAAGGTCTGGCTGATGCCGTTGGTGAGCGTCACCGACTTCGCCGTGGCGGAAGTGTTGTCGTTCTCGTTGTCGTCGCCGTAGTTGCGGTGCACGGCGCGGATGTCGTCCTGACGCGGGCCGTCGAAGGCGCCCGAGTAGAACGGCTCCATCAGCTGCGCCGTGTTGTTGCTGCACACGTGGTCGAAGCCGAACGCGTGGCCGAGCTCGTGCATCACGACGTTGCGCAGGAAGATGTGCTGGTTCGCGCTCGAGCCCCAGGACTCCGAGCGGTCGATCACCATGTCCCCGACGTTGGGGAAGAACGTGTAGGCGAGGATGCCGTTCGTCCCGTCGATGTTGCGCATCGAGATGCGGATGTCGCCGAGCGTCGTGTCGTTGCCGTTGGTGCCCCACGAGGCGCCGGAGTCCCAGTCGACGCCCGCGGCGGTGACGCGCGTGAAGTCGAGGCCCGAGAGCGCCTCCCAGCGGTCGAAGCAGGCCTGAAGGCGCGCGATCCACGTCGCGCGACCGCCTTGGGCCGCGAACTGCGAGTCGAGGCGCGAGAAAAGCTCGCTCGGCCCCGCCGGGTCGCCCTGGAAGGCGGCGGTGATGCTCAGGCCGTCGGGCACGAGGCTCCAGCTCAGCGGCGTCGGCGCCCCCTGCGTCCCGGTCCAGGTCCCGCCGATGTAGTACTCCGGCGTCGCAGGCTGCACCGCGAGGCGGTCGCCCATGTACTCCGGGTCGGTGCCGGGCGCGAAGCAGATCACGCGCGGGGCCTGCGCCGGGTCGGACCAGGTTCCGGTCGACTGGGCGAGGGCCGGAAGGGCCGTTCCGGCGAGGGTGAGGCTGAAGAGCAGGGGGCGGAGGGTCATCGTGGAGGCGCTGGGGGAGGAAGTGCGAAAATCGGGCGCTCGGTCCCGTTCCTCAGGCCTAGCCTACCGGGTTGCATTCCGATCGGGCCGGGCGGCGGGGCAAAAGCGGGGCTCGGCCCAGGGCCGCGCCACGCACGCTAGGACGGTTCGCCACCCGCAGGGGTTCCCCCACGAAGTCCTTTCCGTGCGCCGCCGACGCGCGGCCTATCCTTGGAGGCGATGAAGCCGCTCCTGGCCGCCCTCGCGCTGCTCCTGCCGCTCTACGCGCCGGCCCTCGGCGGCGCCTTCCTCTCCGACGACTGGGGCTTCGTCCTCAACAACCCCTGGGTGCGGGACCCGACGCCCGCCCACCTGCTGGCGATCCTCCACCCCTGGAGCGAGGCGACCGAGTACGCCGCCAACTGGGCGCCCGTCCACCTGCTCACCCACGCGCTCCAGTGGCGGCTGTTCGGCGAGGACGTGCGGGGCTACCACGTGACCAACGTCGTGCTGCACGCGCTGGTGTCGGTGCAGCTCGTGGCGCTCTACCG